>JAPLOP010000015.1 GCA_026400645.1 Alphaproteobacteria bacterium
ATCCTTTGCTTGGCTCAATGGATCCAGGCGCCTTGCAAAGGATTTTGAGACAAAAACATCATCGTCAGAAGAAATGGTTCGGCTTGCCTTTATCCGAATAAATTTAAATAAACTTATGTGTTAAATTGAAGGACAGTCTCTTATATTATTCATTCCGATGTGGTTTCGGCCAAAGGCGATTCATCAACGGAATGATCCATGTCCATCGAAGGTGAGGAGGGGGTCAAATCAACCGAAACAGGCAATAATCGCTGTGCAGAGGCGCCTTTACTTATGCCTATCTTTTCTTAACGGAACTCACTAAGAAAAGATAGACCGATATCCTTATCTTAAGTATCCGAGTTCAGCACAAGATCAGCATCAAAATAGGATCCGCTTAGTCTTCCTCCGGCTTGACCGGAGGATCCAATTGATAGCTATCGCCGCCGAACCTCTTTTGTAATCTCTATCCAGCCCCCAGCGCGCCGCTGCAAATAACATCCGCCCGCGGTTGCCCCGTTGAAATTCTTGTCTGCGATTTTATCATATAGCCTTAGAATAACATCATGTGGGCAGGGATAGGCCTGCCCCCCTGCCTGTTGAATCTGATGTATCAACACCCGATGAGCCATTTCCACCGGTAATGCCAAAAACCGCAGCATATCAATCCTGTGATCGACCACACATGCGTCCATGGCGTATTTTGTTTGATCCTGAATGTAATCCTCGACCGATTGCAAGCGCTGAATCGTCCTTACAATCCTATCGGCAGAAAGTCCGACCCCCTCCAATATGGGGGCCAAATCCCGCCATCGAACACGTTCAAATTTCCTGTTTTCATTGCTGGGATCATTAATAAAGGGTTGTTGAAACCGACCAAGCGTCACCCTCAGTCGATCTGGATGAATACCCAACAAGGGCCGAATAAGACGCCCAAAATGCATCCTGCGGTCCGGTTGAATTCCGCACAAACCGGTCAGCCCGGACCCTTTGCGTAGACGCATGAAAAACGTTTCCCATTGATCCTGCTGGTGGTGGGCTGTCATCAAAACGGGAATGTGATGGGACAGACACCAATCACCCAAAAGCTGATAACGGGCTTGACGTGCTTTTTGCTGCAGGCCGCCCCGGACGGTATCATGTTCCCACGTCAAAACATGGTGCGCAATTCCCCGCGCTAATAACCATGCATGGACAGTATCAGCCTCCGCGGTGGATTCGGGACGAAGGCGATGATCAACGGTCAGACAAACAATAGGCCGCCCAGATTCGTGCATCAACAATGCCAACGCCATGCTATCCGCCCCCCCGGAAACAGCAATGGCAATGGGGGAATCCTTTATGTCAAAAGGGTCCAAGATAGAAGAAAATTCATCCAGTGAAATTGGTTCTGCCGTCACAATACGCCATAATTATGTCATTCATTGAGATACGATCTTCTCATAGTATGAGCAGAAAGAAAACTAATGCCCCCAACAATCGTTAATACAATGGCCGGCACCATCAGGGAACCCGTTAAATGAATCAAGCCCGTCACGATAAATGGCGATGTCCCACCAAACACAGCAACGCTGATATTAAACGCCAATCCACACGCTGTGTATCGCACAGATCGGGGAAAACTGTTAACAACAGCGGCGGGCAACGCCCCATAAGCACCGCTAACAACAATTGCAAACGATGCCTGCAACAATAAAAGTGTACGCATGCAGGGTTTATAAACCAACAAACTAAATAACGGTATAGAAAAAAGGATAAAACACATGCTGACCCATTTCAAAAGGGTACGTTGTGATATGCGATCGCCCAACCAACCAAAGGCGGGAATCATAACAACAAGGCTCAGCATACAGGCCGTATTAACCAGCAATACTTTGCTTTCCGAAAGATGCAAGAAAACCGTCGCATAGGTTGTCATGAAAACGAACAGGATATAAACCCCAATTCCATCCAACAAAACAATGCCAATACATTTTATCACGGCCAATCGATAGTTATTCCAAACGTTTTGAACGGGCAATTGGCGGTGATTTCGTTCTGTTTTATTTTGCCACTGACTTTCTGGAATGCGTTTGTTGATCACATATCCCAAAACAGCCGACAAACTGCCGAACAAAAATGGGATGCGCCATCCAATACTATGCAGCGTTTCCGGAGTTAATAAATTACCAAGCAACGCCGCCACACCGGATCCCATGAATAGTCCACCCAAGGTTCCAAACATCGCCAAGCTGCCAGCCAAACCTTTTTGGTGCGATGGTGCATGTTCGATTGTAAAAATAAAGGATCCGCCATAATTTCCACCAACAGCGAAACCCTGAAGCAATCGCATAAAAACAAGCCCAAAACTGGCCCATATTCCAATACGATCGTACGTAGGCAGCAATCCCAACAGCGTGGTTGGAACCGCCATCATAACCAACGAAATCGTCAGGGCTTTGCTACGCCCCATCCTGTCACCAATATACCCAAACCAAATTGCCCCCAAGGGACGCATGGCAAAACCAGATGCAAAAACCGCAAAACTAGACAGCAATGATGTTAATGGATCCTCTGATGGAAAGAAAAGCTTTCCAATAATCGCAGCAAAATAGCCAAAAAGGGCATAATCGTACCATTCGAATGCAGACGCCAGTGATCCAAAAAACACTGCCTTTAAATCGAGACGGGATTGCCCCGGTACAGAAGAAGATTTCATAAACATTTACAGTCCAATTGGTTGCCTTACTAAAAGTCTAACATGGAAAATTTTCAAACGTCTACCGATACTTTTTTGGTTAGTGTTGCAGTTACGCGAATTCGCAAAAAATTATTTTTGTTGATTTAAAAATAAAATCATTGTACATTGAAAAATTATAAATAATACTTGGGAAACTAATTTTGAAGGGTTATGCAAATCATAACAGTTCTATCTTCGTCATTTTGAAAGCAATCAAAATGGTCGGTTTCTCTTGCCCAAACTTAACTTTATTTGTGCTTATTATTCTGGCGTAGCGGCCAAACTCTATATATTTTCACCCCCCTAATATCTTATCAAAATCATCAACCATCTAGGCTGATTTTATTTAATTTTTTTCTTTTTTGGGAGAAAATCTGTGAAAATACTTATGTTGACAATATTCATTATGTGCAATTTTGCGCATGCAGAACCCACGACTTTCGATAACGAGCCACTACAATTAGCCAAAACAAGCGCCACCAAGGGAGCTATTGCATCAGTTGACCTTGTTCCCTTTTTTTGGTTTTTGAATAAAAAAACAAACTTGCAACAAAGAAAATCGGATCCTGTAAGTTACAGCAGGTCCTTTATATCTGGTGTTAAAGCTATGCCAAATGTGGCATCAACCCTTAGTATCCAATTTTTTACCGGTGACTTAATTAAGAGCATTTTTAAAAAAAAACAAGCTTTTGATAATGAGGCGTACTTGGAAGTTATAGGGTGTGTTAGTGGCGCCATTTTCTCAGCACCATGGTATGCCGTTATGAATGGTAAGACCATGAAGTTAAGCAGAGCACAAGCCCTCGGGGAATTTTGCAAGCGCCCCTTTAGCGCTGGTTGGCCGATTATTGCCAGAGAATCTTGTTTCCTGCTTGGCCTTCAAGCGAGCGATCCCTTTTCAAGGGCAATGAAAAAACAATTTGGCAACAATGTGTATGTTGAAAACACTTCATGCTTTGCATCAGGATTTGCAGGTTCAATATTTGGACACCTATTTGACACAATACTTACTTGCAAACAAGCAAAAATACCTTGGCAGTGGATGGGTTTAATGAATGGGGGAATGACAAAAGGAATAGGCATCGGTTGTTTCGCGGTAGCTCTTAACCATTCAATGAAACTAAAGAAGGAATATATGTCCGAGTTCACATACATGTGAGACACGGCGATTGGGCATGGAGGGGGGGGTGAGCGCGCCCATCAATAATGCTAGCGAGCCCCCTCTTGCATAGGCGTTACGCAAATTCGCATTGATTCACGGGTGTGAAAGTGGTACAGAAAAGATAGTGTATATTAATTTAAGGAAAATTTAACATGAATATAACTTCTAAATTTTCAAAATGCCGTATTTCGTTTGTTAATACAGTATTGATGGTGTCCATAGGTGTGGCTGCCTTTATGGTGCCGAATGCAGCTTTTGGGGCCCGCACAAGGTCTGGCGCACAGACAGCGATTGATGACTGCGAATACCCAGAAGTGCGCCAAACCCTTGGTGGAGACAACAGATTATATAACGATTGGCTTAATGGCCCCTCTATTTTGCACAGCGGGGATGCATTGCGTTTTTTCAGTGGGGACAAAACCCTTGACAGACTGGAACTTCGAAAAGAGAAAATAGGGGATCTTGGGGCAATCTTGGTGGCGAAAGTGCTGGAGAAAAACCACACTCTAATAGACCTTGACCTTGCATATAATGGCATAGGGAACCTGGGAGCAATAGCGATAGCAAGAGCACTAAAAGAAAACACCAGGCTAAATAAGTTAGATATCTCGCATAATTCTATAGGAAACAATAACAACCACGAAGGGGGGAATATAGAAAATTCAGCAGGAAAAGCGATAGGAAGTGCTATAAAGAAGAATCTAGGATTATCCAGACTGGTTCTTTCGAATAACTGTCTGGGAACCTCAGAGGCAGTAAAAATAGCGAACGCCCTGGAGACAAATCACACGTTGTCTCATTTAAGTCTTCCCTACAACAAAATTGGAAGAGATGGAATAGCAGCGCTGATATACGTGGTGGATGCAAAACAAACTGCATCAATCAAAAAATTATATTTCAGTCATAATTCTGAAGGTAATGGTAGTGGATACACGAAAGATGACCGCAAAAGAGTTATCGAATCAATAAGTCAACAGCAGGGGAATGGAAAACATCTGACCTTGAAAAACGTTGCTTTATTGCTAGATCCAGACAAGCTCTACACAGGACCAAGTAGCGTACATGACTCAGGAGACAGCCATTAAGTGATGAGGGCGTGTGCCTGGTGGTAGTATAGCCCTATGGGGGGCTTGTGGCTTCTGAAAAGTTCCCCGTATATCGCAACTCGGTTGCCTGTCTTTAAATGCATACGGACTTCACTCTCCAGTCTAAGTGAATTCCGCTTAAAAATACTCGCGTTTCCTGCCATGCCGATATGCAATACATACTTTGCAGAGGGGGATTAAGTGCGTCATGATAAAGAGGGCGAACGTTGATAATTTTTTTCTGCCAGGCCATTTTCATTGAGGCATTCTTGCGCCTTCAATGACTCCAAGGATTTTTCCCCATAGCGTTTGCTATATCCATCGACAGCCTTTTGAATAAAGGATCTTGCTTGACTGTACAGACCCAATTTTGTGTAAGCTCGACCCAAATTCTCAGACACCCAAAAAACACTTGTGCTGCCATCACCTAAATTTTTTTGGTATGCCCGCAAGGATTCCTCCAAAACAGAACGTGCTTTTTCTGGATCATTTAAACCAATGTAAGCAGCCCCAAGATGTCCCTTTGTCCAAGCAACATCCATTACGCTTAATCCCTTTTCATAAACAGAAAGGCTGTCTTTCAACAAAATAATGGCTCTATCAAAGTCTTTGAGTTTGATGTGTGCCATTGCCATGTAGACCTGAATCCAGGCAATCCGTTTATTGTTTTTGGCGTTTTTCCAAATCTCAAGACTTTGTCTATAAAATTCTAAAGATTTTTTATGTTCGCCCATTCTATTTAGAGTAGTGCCTAAAAAAGCAAGATTAAAGGCTCTTATTTCTTGACTATCCTTGTCTTGACTATTGTCAATCTTTAAGCTTTGCTCAAGAAAGAATTGTGCTGCTTTGTTGTCTTTAAGGGAGCTATATGTAGCACCAAGATATCCAAACGCTTTAGCAGCACCCTTGGTATCCCCATTTTTCTGACAAATATCTGCCGCTTCTGTTAAAATGGTTTTGGCCTTTTCATGATTCCCAATAGGATACTTCAACATATTCCCCAACGGGATCATCAACTTTGCCCGCAATTCTGGATTCAGCAGATTCTCATGCCCAAGAAGAACAAGAGCATGCCCCGATATATTTTCACACTCTATGGTGGATACATCCTTCATCAGCTCATTCATCCTCCCCACCAAACACTCAACAATCCCCTTAAGCGCGCGCTCTTTTTCCTCTGGGCTTAATTTCTCCATCAGGTACGACAAAACCATTTCCTGTGTGTTTCGATGCATGGAAAAGACACCATCGTTTTGAAAGGACAAAGACGCCCCATCAGAAATCAGGGAATACATCTTAAGGTTATAGGCAAAGCTTGTGGCTGACCCCTTGTTCTTGAATGCATTAAGCAGCGCCTTTGGAATATCCTGCGAATGGATCAAACTGATGAAAAAAAGCAGATCTGTGAAATCAGGATGAATCTTGGTGAACTTATCCAATGACAGCCGAATAATATTATAGCGGGTATTTTTATAGTCACTGGCCCGATCCAAAACATTTTCCTGCAGGGCCTTAAATTCTGGCGTGGGCTGTTTTAGGCATACAAGGTAATCTTGGTAACTGATATGTGTGGCTTTCAGGTAATATCCCGTCAACGCAACATCCAAAGGGAAGGATGGAATGTTTTTAAGAAACGCAATCGCCGCCTGTTTTTTATCGGGGCTCAAACGGGCCGGTTCACATTCATACAATATGGTGCTGAACAGGGTTAGGGCCTCCTCGTCTGTTAGCTCATCAACCTGTATAATGTTATCGGGCTTAAGGTAATGATTTTCTTTGATATTGGCATCGCGTGTTGTCAGGATAACTTTTCCTTCGCCCCAAACTAGGGGATCATGGGGAAAGCATGACTGAATCGCTGAAAAGTTATCAACATTGTCATACAGCAGGATCCAATTGGGGTTTTCCCGCAGGCGGTTTCGAACAAACGCCAAAAGCTGCTTTTCACGCTTTTCGGGTTGTTGGATGGTTTGAATGAATTCGGATTCTTTTCGAAGGTCTTCTGTCTTGGACAGGATGCAGGCCAGATCCCTAAAGGAATTCATCAAACTGGCATGGGTTTCTGAATTAATCTCCCAAACGATCGAGGCCTTGTGAAGGCGCCCAAAATGATGGGCCAGGGTTGTTTTGCCAATTCCCCCAACGCCAACCAGGGCAACAGTTCGAATGGCATGGCCGCCGCTTAACTTTTCCTCGATTCGTTTGATGATTTTGGGGCGTTCCAGAAACGAACTGCTTTCCGGGATAACCAAATCAGACCGGACGGCGGATGTGGATCCAGTAAAGTGGGCGTAGGTTAACCATCCCCCACAAAGAATCCCAAAGCTGGCCAGACCGATCCCAACCAGCGCTTTTACGTTTGAATAGAGGGGTGGTTTTTTAGGGATGAGACTAGCGCGGGCTTTGGTGAATTCCAGGATTTCACCCTCAATAGAGATATCCGGAAACATCTTTTTGAGGATTTCAAAGACAGATTCGTAATAGGGGGTTTGTTTATCAATGTGAACGTATCCCGCATTTTTAAGACTACCCGGGATTTGTTTCTTGTTTTTCCAATGATCTAGCAGGAACAGGCTGTGGCTGGGGTCTTTGGAGGGGACTTCGGTTAAGAGAGGATCATCTGTTTTGTTAAGGCGATCCCTCAGTTCCTCAGGGATGATATAGAGAGTGTAATCAGCGCCGGGGTTTTCTGCTTTGTCTGGGTTTACTGGTTTCTCGGTCGTTACTTTTTTCAGGATGGTTGTAATGATTTTTTGATCATTTTTGCTTTTTCTGTCGTTCAGGTGTCGTGCGAGGTGGGTATAGAGAAGATTATTGAACACTGAATCTGTTTTCAAATAATGGATCTGGCAATGCCCAATAAGGGACGATTTCTTTGCGGAAGATCCCTGGTTAAAAGCAGCCTGTTTTCGAAAAATCTTTTCTAGCTGCAGTAAAAAAGCATCCTCAATCTGCAAAGCAACGCAGTATTTTTTAAAAAATTCATAATATTTTGATTGCTCAATACCGTATTTAATCTTATCCCGTTTGGTTGTTTTCTTTCTCAGCTCCGCCTTGTGTTCATCCAGCAAGGAGGACAATTTTTCATAAATGTTATCGATGTGCGAGAAAACCGTTTTCTCAGAAAGTTTGCATCCAAAGAGGATTGCACTTTGGTCCGCCTCACCAACGATGGGCAAAATATCAGGGATTTGTTGGGTTGGTTTTTCCAAAAGAATAGCGGCAATGACTTCTATTTCACGGGCAGAAAAGGCAATCCCGTTTATTTCTTTTAAATGGTCGTTATACATTTTTTGCGGAAATTCAGCGAGCATTTGCATTTCTGTCTATTTCAAAAAGCCATTTACCTGATAAAAAGCACAGGCATTAGAAATCTGCAAGTGTTTTTTGCAACAAATCCACTAACTAACAGCACCGTAAGACAGGTTCCCACACTTTTCTCATGACATTTCCATGCCGTTTCTATGGCGATCCTTAGGGTTGCTTCCTATGCTTCAGTTGTTACTGCAAACGATCTGTTTTCAACAATAACAAATCAATTTGTAATTATGAATAGAAATAATAACGCGACTTGTTTGCGCTTTCTATTTGTAGAAATTACACAACTTAAATTAATAAACAAACATAATGGAAATGGAAATAACGTGTCAATCGTGTGTTTAAATAATCAAAATAAATGGGTATCAAAGATTCAGCTACTTGCAGTAGCGGTGGCGTTTGTGACGGGCAGTAAGTGTGCTCATTCGGAAAAAGAAATATACTGCAATACTTTTGGTGAAGCGTTTCAGAAGGCTTCCACATTTCTCACTTCACCACTACAGAATTTTGCCCCAATGACTGGCCATCAAGGCTATCATGACGGTAAAAATTGTGGCATTACAATGGATCCGAAGAATCAAAAAGCGCAACAATTACGGATTGATTTTAAACCAGATGAAGATGAGCATGGAAATATTATTCCTAATGCAGGCATCGTACACTTTAATGTTCATGACGAAAATGGCGAATCATATGCTTTCATAGTTAAAAAGGCCATGGAACAACAGTACAGATGTTTGATAAATAAACTTAATCAGCATAAAAATAACACGGCCGAAGAAATATATAGCACAATGAAAGAATTCTCTGTAAGAAATCCGCATAATGCACAAAGAAGACATGTGAATGTTTTCCGAAACGCTAGACCATCTTCATATAGATCTCAGTAGCATTTCCCCACTGGATAGTCGAAAGATAAAGTCGTCTATCCAGGGAATACATCCCTCCTGTGCCAGTTTCGCAAATGATTAGTGAATTTACTGGATGGCCACACTCGCTCCGCTCACTCGCCATGACGACGACGTCATTGCGATGAGGGCGAAGCCCGAAGAAGCAATCCAGAAATCGATCCAAACTCATGAAGATTTATAAAATGGCATTCATGATTTTCTACGTTTGTCCTCGAGCACAATGCACATTTTTTCGCGTCCTTCGATAATCGCCTCCACCACGCTTTGGTCTGACAGTGTCGATGTATCCCCAATGTCGCCATACTGCCGGACGGCAATTTTCCGCAGTATCCGACGCATGATTTTTCCCGATCGTGTTTTGGGTAAACCAGACACAATTTGAACAAAATCCGGCGATGCCAACGCCCCAATTTGGTGACGGATGGCAGCCTTTATTTCTTTCACTAATTGCTCATTGGAAAGCGAATTATTTTCAGCGGGAATGGCATAAACATAGATTCCTTCCCCCTTAACCTCATGCGGATACCCAACAACTGCCGTCTCAATAATCAACGCGTTTGTTGTCACGGCAGCCTCTATTTCCGCCGTGCCTATGCGATGTCCCGAAACATTCAACACATCATCGACACGTCCCGTGATCCAGTAATCACCATCGGCATCCCGACGTGCACCATCCCCCGTGAAATACAGCCCTTTAAATGTGGAGAAATAGGTTTCTTCAAACCGCTTTTGATTCCCGTGCAGGGTTCTGGCTTGCCCTGGCCACGAATCGGCAATGCACAAATTACCCGTCGCCTCTGGCGCATCAAGAATAACCCCATCATTATCAACAAGGGCAAGCTTCACCCCAAAGAATGGCCGCGTCGCGCACCCTGGTTTTAACGCGTTGGCACCCGGCAGTGGCGTGATCATAATGCCACCCGTTTCGGTTTGCCACCACGTATCAACAATCGGACACTGACTTTCCCCAATTTTGTGGTAATACCATTCCCACGCCTCTGGATTGATTGGCTCGCCAACCGATCCCAGAACACGCAAGCTTTTTCGGCTGCTTTGGTGCAAGGGTTCATCCCCGGACCGCATTAAGGACCGAATAACCGTTGGCGCTGTATAAAAAATACTCACCTTAAAATCATCAATAACCTGCCAAAACCGCGCAGAATCAGGGTGGGTTGGGATCCCCTCGAACATAACTGTCGTGGCCCCATTGGCCAGTGGACCATACAAGCCATAGCTATGGCCCGTTATCCATCCAACATCGGCCGTACACCAATAAATGTCATGATCGTGATAATCGAATATATGCTGATGGGTCAGCGCCGCATAAACCAAATACCCGCCAGATGTGTGCACGACCCCCTTTGGCTTTCCAGTTGACCCCGATGTGTGCAGGATGAACAATGGATCCTCTGCGCCAACCTCTTCATATGGGCAATCAGATTCAACAGACGCTGCAGCCTCTCCATAACGAATATCGCGCCCTTCTTTCCAGTCGATATCCCCTCCTGTTCGCTCAACAACCAAAACATGTTCCACAGTTGGGCACGATACCAGGGATTGATCCAAATTCATTTTAAGGGGGATCGTTTTTCCACCACGGTACCCTTCGTCTGCTGTGATGACAATTTTTGATCCGCAATCCTGAATACGGCTGGCTAATGCTTCCGGGGAGAATCCCGCGAAAACAACGTTGTGCACGGCCCCCAAACGAGCGCACGCCAGCATCGCAAAGGCAGCCTCTGGGATCATGGGCATGTAAATCGAAACCGTATCCCCCTTTTTAACGCCATATTTTTTTAAAACATTGGCAAAACGACAGACCTCCTCATAAAGCTCCCGATACGAAATCGCCCTTTTCTGGCCCGGTTGATCTCCCTGCCACAAGATCGCCGTCTTGTCGGCTTGTGTTGGTAAATGACGATCCACGCAGTTGGCGCAAACATTCAGCGTGCCATCCTCGAACCACCGAATGGAAACATTCGGGCTAAACCGCGTATTTTTAACTGTTGCATAAGGCTGAATCCAATCGATTCTTTGGCCCTGCTCCCCCCAAAACTTATCGGGATCAGCCATTGATTGATCATACAGATCTTTATAGCGATCCTTATTAATCCAAGCATCCTTGGAAAATAACGACGACACGGGATACGAATGGGACATGGGCGATACTCAACTTTCTTTTAGTCTATAATCACTATAGGCCGCATACACTAACAAAGGATTAACGAAATCGAAATTTTCCTTGACGCCATTTAAGCGACCCTCCTATAACAGTTTAGTTGAGACTTTTTTTATGAGACATTTATGAAAGCCATTGTTATTATTCCTGCCCGTTTAAACGCTGTTCGTTTGCCAAGAAAGCCATTGGCACTTATCCATCAAAAACCGATGATTGTCCATGTATGGGAGGGTGCGCACGCAGCCGCCGTTGGTCCCGTTTTGGTTGCCTGCTGTGGTACTGAAATTGAATCCGTGGTAACAAAAGCTGGTGGACGCGCCGTGATCACAGACCCAAGCCTGCCATCGGGCACAGATCGTGTATGGGCGGCATTCTGCCAAGCCTTTCCAGATGCCGACGATAGCATCATCATTAATTTGCAGGGGGATATCCCCGGCGTGACAGCAGAAATGTTGACAGCCGTGTTGGAACCCTTGGAAAACCCCGATGTCGACATTGCCACAATTGCCGCCCCCATGACGGACGTGGATATGATCAATAATCCCAATATCGTCAAGATTGCGTATTCCCCAATTTCCGAAACAATGGGCAAGGGATTGTATTTTTCACGATCGCCAATCCCCCATGGAGCAGAATGCTATTACAATCACATTGGGATTTATGCCTATCGTCGGTCAGCATTGGAACGGTTCGTTAGTTTGCCCCCCTCGACACTAGAGAAAGCGGAACGATTGGAACAGCTTCGGGCGCTTGAGGATGGCATGCGTATTGATGTTCGCCTGGTTCCAGAGGCCCCAATCAGCGTAGATACACAAAAAGATTTAGATGCCGTGAGTGATTATTTCGAACGGATTGGAAAAACAGCCTAACGCCATTAATACCCCCCTATTTCGACTGCTTGTTGGAACAGGGGGGCTTTCTGCACAACGCCTCTTGTTTTATCTTTTTTCAAAGGGTTACTATTAGATAGTGCCCATTGTTCAAGAGGTTGTTTTTTTCATGTCATTTTTTAAACCGATCCCTATTTTATGGGTCATTTTATTTTGTCCGCTTTTGATGTGCCAAGGTTATGGTGCCGGCGCCACCCTCGAACAGGACGAGAAGACTTCAAGGCCAAAAATTCTTGACGCCATTGTGCTCAACAATATTTCGCCCTATGATTTCAAGGCTTTTTCCAGCCACATTAATAAATATCGCAATCCGGGAAACATTAAAACACTATCTGTGTCAGGCGACGCCAACTATGTTTTGAATCAACGTGAGATGGAAATTTCATTTGATCGTTTCCCTGCTCTGACAATAGTAGAATTACCCTATTGTCCAATGGGTGATCGTGGATTACTATCAATTGTTCCAATATTACGCAATCTAGAAAAACTCAATCTTCAGCGGAATCATATTACTGATGTTGACCTTGCCACAATGTTCGCCGGAATTTATGAGGTTCCTAATCTTCGGACGTTAACCCTGAGCAATAATCCCATTTCCTCAAACTATATTCATCAACTTCCTATTTTTGAAAATCTTACAGAACTTAGAGTTGATCGAACAGATTTGTCTAATCGTGGACTATGTGCTCTTTCCTCGAAATGTCCGGCATTGCAACTATTAAGCGCTGAATCCTGTTTATTGTCAGATGATGCAGCGGAGGCAATCAGCGTTAATTCACCCAACCTGATAGAGCTTATTCTTGATGAAAACGACATTGGACCCAAGGGAGCCGAACATCTTGCCCATTTGCAGTTTCTTGTCGTATTGCATATTAGCGGAAACAGAATCCAAAAAACAGGATTGAATGCCCTGCTGCAGGGATTGCCATCGGTTAGAAAAATTCGCGCCATAGGGAATGATATTATGATGGCACCCTCTGATCTGCGGGATTCGATCCCCCCACACCTAGAGGATTTGGACCTAAGCTGGAATATGATTGACGCATGGGCAGAGCAGCTATCCATGTTTGACCAGCTGCGCATGCTAACCCTTGATAATGCACGGGTGAATCAGAAAACGGTCGATATTTTGAGGACTGAATTACCGGACTGCGTGATAAAGGCCCAGTCGCTAAAGATGGGTTTTGCGAAGCCGAATCATCCATCATCACAATAATGAAAAAGATTGACCTATGACGTTATTCGTTATATATTAGACCATGATTATTAGCTTTCGATGCACCGAGACTGAAAAAATATGGAACGGCGAGATTTCTCGCCGCCTACCAGAAAGCATTCAACAAACGGCACGAAGGAAACTAAGGATGCTTAACAATGCCCATACAACACGAGATTTGACGGCACCTCCCGCCAACAGGCTTGAAGCACTTAGGGGAGATCTTATTGGGTGGCATAGTATCCGCATAAATGACCAATGGAGATTGTGTTTCCATTGGCATGAAAACAATGCCACCGACGTCGCGATTGTAGATTATCATTAAGGAAAACTCATGGCACAAAAATTACCAAACATTCATCCTGGTCAAGTTTTACTAGAAGAATTCATGATTCCCCACAAGCTGACTCAAAATCGCCTGGCCAAAGATTTAGTTGTCTCGCCCCGTCGCATCAATGAAATAGTTCAGGGAAAAAGGTCAATCACGGCCGACACAGCATTAAGATTATCTTGTTACTTTGGAACGTCCGCACAATTTTGGATGGGACTTCAGGATGATTTTGAATTGGAGGAAGCAAAGATTCAGCTAGAACCTATTCATATAAAACCTTTTTCGCATCCTGATAATCAACCTGCATTTTTAACGGTATAATCATCCGTGAAGCACGAAACAAAAATTACCGCGCCATCAATTGCCCAGGCGATTATTGAGGCTAAGCGCGTTCTGGGGCCGGATGTTGTTATTGTCTCTACCGAGGAACGAGATGGGCAAGTTATCCTGACGGCCACAGGTAATGGAACCCCTGACAAGCCTACATTTGCAGAAATTCTGCAGACTGATTCTGATGGGGGCGATGATGCTGATCCGACCCCAAGACCAACATACGCTGACCCCATGATGGCGATTCGCGCTGTCTGTGATATTTGTGAAAAACATCAGCTCAATTATGATTTTTGTGAGATGTGGCTAAAAGAATTGTCCCAGGACTTGATGGCAACCCCCATCGAAATCGTTCGATCACTGGCGGCTATTGTGCCCTTTCATCCCAATTGGATCAAGGAACTGTCACCAGACCGCCCCATTATTTTGGTGGGTCCCCCCGGTGGTGGAAAAACGGTAACCTTGGCCAAAATTGCCATGATTCTTTTATCGCAAAAGCGGAAAATCAAAGTGTTAACGTTGGATACCGTAAAAGCGGGCGGATCCCAACAATTGGGATTTTATTTGGATGTAATGAAACAACCCCTGCTTGTTGGAGAACACCATCTGGACGATTTGTTGGGGACCGCCAAAGATTCCACAGCCAGCGAAATCTTGTTGATTGATACCCCCGGGATTAATATTTTAAATCGCGCTGATCAAGATTTTTTGTACAGCTTTTCCCAAAAAGTCGTCGTGCCATTAACATTGGTTCTGCCGGCTGATTTGAATCCGGTTGATGCGGAACTCATTGCAAAGAATTTTTATCTTTTTAATTCGCAACATTTAATCGCAACACGATTTGACACAACGAAACATCATGGCGGGATACTGAATGCCGCCTATAAATGCGGTTTACAAATTGCAGCCTATAGCAAAAGCCCCGCGATCATCGATGGGATTGATCCCCTGACTGCCGAATTAATGGTGGATTACTTTACGTCGTCCCGCTAAGGCATTCACGAATAACTTACCTTTTCCTCAGTATCAAATGGATTCAACCCCTTTGTGGTAAAGGGAACGACATGTCTATCATTGTCAGAAACAAAAACAGGTTTTCCACGCCAGGCTGCATACGATTCAACATCCACAAATAGTCGGCTATCAAGATCATTTTGAACATCATCCACCCAAGGGGAATAGGATTCCGCGCCCTTTTTAAGGAAAAGCAATTCAGAACAAAACCCAGACCCATAAGAAAAAGCCGCTGTTGATTGGCCAACGGACGATTTTGACAGGGCCTGGGCCACCGAAATCCAAAGACTGGCCGTGTAAGCGTTTCCAATTTTACGATTCCATTCCAACACGGGACTGGCCTTATTTTTGAAAAGATCCTGGGATTGGTCGTCCGCATAGCCATACGCATCAAGCAACCCTTTCAGGCCTTTCCATACCAGCTTTGGATAGGGACTGTGAAAGCATAAATGGGAAAAAGATTCGATCGCCTGCTCTGGTGTTTCTGAATGATTTTTGCGGTCCTTGATGTACCCTTCAAAGCATTTCAAAACCGATGATGTGTAGCAATCGATACTAAGGCTGCCGTTAACCTCAGGGTAAGGGGCGCCAAAGGGTCGCCAAAAGTCAAAGGCGGGCTCGCTATAACAATAAGACTGCAACTCAATTTCTGCGATGGTGGGCTGATCGATAATCATGGCAATGGCGCCGGCCCCTTGGGTTGCCTCGCCAGGGTTTCCCGGAGCATATTCACTGACATCCGCCGCGATAACTAAAGCCGCGCGTCCATTCGAACATCCTGAGTGCTTCCATTCCAAAGCTTGACGAACAGCGGCCGTACCACCAAAGCATCCATGTTTGATTTCATATGAACGGGTATGCCCCTTGATGCCCAATGCCTGTGCCACCCAGGCGCTAAGGGGACGTGATTCATCCAATGATGATTCGGTTCCAACAGCCAGCAACCCGATGTCTTCTAATTTTCCTGGCCACCGAGAAAGCGCCCTCTCGGCAGCGCCAATGGCCAAATCTGCAACCGTGCACTGATCCATGCACAGACCCATTTCCAAACATCCCAGGCCTGTCCGATATTTTTCAGGATCTTGGTTACGCAACTTTGCCAGGTCATCCAATTTAAAAGCAAACGGGGCCAATTTTATTCCGATAGAGGAGAGTCCAAAACGCATTTTTTTTCCTTGTTAAGCGTGTCTTTGTGGAGTGGCGATGGCACTATACCCAATGGATTTCGAAATCTGGATTTGAAAATAAGGGCCGAGCACCCGGAATGTACAGAGAAGTACATGAGGACGCGAGGTTCCGCAATTTTCGAAGATCAGAGTTCGAAAGGCGAAGGGTATATCGGTCATAAAGAAATGGTCATAATGGTCGGTCTTGCATCTTCCCATAACGTATCCAATTGCATCGGCAAAGACGCAGCCCAATACGTAATGCTGCCAGCACCCAAACACAAAATCATATCACCCGGTTGTGCCAAACTTCGCAACATATAGGGTAATTCTTTTTGTTCCTGAATTTCATAGACTTGCGAAATACCATTTTCCTTAACTGCTGCAACCAAATGTGCCGAAGTAACGTTTTCGATGGCATCCTCGCCGGCTGTGTAAATGGGCGTGATAATAACTTTGTCCGCACCATCAAAACAGGCCGAAAATTCAGCAAATAAACTATTAAGCCGAGTATAACGATGGGGCTGCATCACAACAACGATTTTACCTGTTGTTGCTTGTTTAGCAGCACGGATAACAGTTTGGATTTCAACGGGATGATGAGCATAATCATCAATAATTGTGATACCGCCAGAAACGCCCACTTTTGTAAAGCGTCGCTTGACCCCCTTGAACTGCTCAAAGGCAGATCGAATGGTTTCCTCGGAAAGGCCTAATTCCTGGGCGATGGCCACAGCAGACAAAGCATTTTGCACATTGTGTTTTCCAACCATCGGCAAAAACAAATCCTTGATGCGATGCGGAAGTGGCATCACAGCTACTGATGAATTGATAAACGTTTGGACCGGCAAGCAACCGGCGATCTCAACATCAAAAAGCGTCCCATTTTCAGTCATGCGCAAGTTTATGGCGCGCACCGTTGCGTTTGATGCAAAACCATACGTGACAACACGCCGGTCAGAAATTTTCGCCGCCAATTCCATGACCGTCGGATGATCTGCACATAAAATAGCCGCTCCATAGAATGGGATGTGACCAATGAATTCAAGAAAGGCTTTTTTTAGAGTCTCGACAGTGCCATAGAATTCCATGTGCTCTGGATCAATATTGGTGATAACACCGATTGTGGCAGGCAGTCGCGTAAAGCTTCCATCGGATTCATCGGCTTCGACGACAATCCAGTCCCCCGTTCCCAATCGTGCGTTCGTGTTATAGGCATTAATAATCCCGCCATTAACAACCGTTGGGTCCAGGCCAGCCGCATCCAACAAGGCAGCCGCCAGGGATGTCGTGGTCGTTTTGCCATGCGTCCCCGAAATCGCGATGGATCGCTTAAGACGCATCAATTCCGCCAGCATCTCTGCCCGCTGAATCACGGGGATTCCCATGCGGCGTGCCGTTAAAACCTCTGGGTTGTCAGCCTTAACAGCGGATGATACAACCACAACCTGGGCCCCATCAACGTTTTTCGCCTCGTGACCAATATCAACTGGAATCCCTAGCTTTTGCAGACGCAAAACGTTATTGCTTTTAGCAACATCACTGCCCCTGACCTGGTGCCCAAGATTGTGCAAAACCTCTGCAATTCCGCTCATGCCGATACCCCCTATACCAACAAAATGGAGGTGTTTAACGGATTGCTGGGGGATATGCATGATAAACCTTAAAATTAGAGTATACAGATTCTTTTTATATTGTTAGCAAATCTGATACGATTTGTGCAACATTATTCGCAAGATTTTTACTTGCATCAGGATAAGAAAACTTTCTGACAGCAGCAGCGACGTCCTGCAGGGGTTCTGGATGGGTCATTAATTCCTCTAACTTCTTGCCCAATGTTTCGGGCGTGAACTCCTTTTCGCCAATCATCCATGCAGCCCCAGCCGCAACCAACCGTTCTGCATTATAAGTTTGATCCGATTCCAATGCCGCCGCAAAGGGCACCAAAATGGCCGGTCGACCAACAATGGATAGCTCAGCAACTGTAGATGCCCCCGATCGCGCGATAATTAAATGAGCCGCCTTATAGCGTTCGTCCATATCGTCGAAAAAGGACTTAACCTCGACATCCAGAAATGACTGACGATAAAACGACTGCGTCTTTGTTACATATTCAGGTCGGCATTGCTGAGCGACCTTAAGGCGTTTTTGAATATTCAGGGGAAGGTGGGTCAGTGTATTGGGAATGACCTCCGAAAAAATCTTTGCCCCCTGACTGCCACCAATAATCAATAAATTAAACGGTTCATTCGGATCAGGCGGGGTATAGGGGCAATCTTTTAACGAAAGTATATTGGGTCGGACGGGATTGCCCGTCACCACAGAATGAGGGGGAGCACCCCTAGTATTCGGAAACGATGTAGCGACCCTGTACGCGCGCTTCGCCAAAAATCGATTGGCACGACCCAGGATTGCATTTTGTTCGTGCACAATTGTTGGAATCCCCAGGATTTGGGCCGCATAAACAGCCGGGGCAGAAGAATACCCCCCAAACCCCACAACAATAGACGGTCTAATTTTTCGATAAATCAAAAGACACCGAAGCGTTTGAAGAACCAAACTGGTATAAAAAACAAACTTCTTAAAAAATGGGGCCTTTCGATTAATATTAACCACAAAAATTTTGTCAAAAAATGTTCCCCCAGGGAACTTTGCGCCGCGTTCATCTGTAACCAGAAAAACCCGCCGCCCCTTTGATGTAAAATAATCCCCCAAGCTCAGGGCTGGGAATAAATGTCCGCCTGTTCCGCCGCTAGCAAGAACATAAACGGGTTTTGCGTGTTGGCGCCCTATCATAAAACCTCCGTAATTCCGTGTCGACGTCGCGTTAATGAAAGAAGCATCCCCATGGAAATGGCCAATGCTAGCAATGATGATCCGCCATAACTGATAAACGGCATGGTCATTCCTTTTGTTGGAATCAGATGAAGCGCCGATGCCATATTGACAAAGGCTTGCAACCCAAACTGCAGGGCAATCCCCGCGGTTCCCATAATAACAAACAAACTAGAATCTTGTGTAGCTTTTAGCAATGACCGCACAACAATAAAACCAAACAACAGTGTCAGGATAATGCATAATACGAGGCCGAATTCCTCCCCCGCAACGGCAAAAACAAAATCGGCATGCGCATCCGGGACATGCCTTTTGACGATCCCCTCACCCGGCCCCTTGCCGAACAGTCCGCCATTGGAAAACGCCTCCAAAGACCGATTCACCTGGTACAGATCGTGACTGGGGTCCCCTGAATTGGGGTTAAAGAATTGGTCAATTCGGCGCGAAACATGGGGAAACAGAAAATAAGAGCCACACAAAACCGTAACCCCGGTGCAAGCCAAGGCCGCCATCCATAAAATAGGCATTCCCGCAATAAACAACTGACCAATCCAGGTCGCAATAATAACCAATGTCATGCCCAAATCAGGTTGCAACAACAACAAAGATGACAGAATGATTAAAAGAGCCAAAGAAACAATTGAACCCGGGAATTGGGGATCACGATATCGTTCTGCCAACATCCAGGCAACCATAATGGCAAACGCAGGTTTGATAAATTCTGATGCTTGTATGGACATGCCACCGACCATCAACCAGCGCCTGGCCCCCTTGATCTCGAGGCCGAACAATAACGTAAGGATCAGGGCCAACACACCCACCAGATAAAGAAGGGCAGCAAATTGTCGGATGCGTTGGGGCGGCAATAAAGACAAGGAAACAATCACAATAATGGCCAGCGGAACCATAAGGGCATGCCGCTTGACAAAGAAAAAAGTATCCAATCCCAATCGCGTCGCAACCGGGGGACTGGCAGAAAAGCTTAGCAAAACACCCAGGGAAATAATCAAAAGCAGGGCGCCAAGGCTCCAACGATCAACCGTCCACCACCAGCGTCCAAGGATGCTTGTATCACGCCTAGAGAAAATTAAGGTTGTCACATAAATATCCTTGCCAATTCACGAAAGTAATTGCCGCGTTCTTCAAAGTTTTGAAACTGATCATAACTGGCACAGCTCGGTGACAACAGTATAACAATGGGTCTGTCTGTCTTTTTGCACTTTGCCATGTTAAACGCATCTTGTACAGCTGTTTTCATGTCTCCACAACAGGAATGGGAAACGCGGCCCGTCAGGGTGTTCGAAAAATCTTCTTGTGATTCGCCAATTAAAAATGCCTGTTCGATTTTGGCAAAATAGGGCACAAGCGAATCAATCCCCCCTGTTTTTGGGCGCCCCCCAACAATCCAATAAATCGACGTCGTTGATGGATAGCTGGAAAGGGCCCGCGCCGTTGCATCGGCATTGGTTGCCTTGCTGTCATTAACAAAGGTGATATTTTTGTACGAACCAATAACCTCTAGCCGATGGGGAAGCCCTGGATAGGTTTTTAATCCTTGAATGATGTCGCCCTGATTCAGTCCCATTTTCTTGGTGGACGCAAAGGCAACCGCTGCATTTTGATGGTTGTGAGACCCCCGGAGGGTGGGGCAGTCATCAAGGTCAAAGACAGCAACCCCATGGTCGTGCAAAATACCGGCTTGCACAGAATAATCCGCAGGCTTGTCGATTCCGACCGTTGACAGGGGGATTTGATCCCGAAATTTCTGATAAACCGCCGCTGAATACAAATCATCAAGGGCAATAATACCCTGATCGCACCCCATGAAAATGCGTTCTTTTGATGCGATATAGGATTCCATCGTTCCATGGCGATCCAGGTGGTCTTCGGAAATATTTAGCCAAACCGCGATCGATAAATCGAGGGGGGATGAAAGCTCAAGCTGGAAAGACGATAATTCCAAAACATAGGTTCCATCAGGATCAAGCCTGGGCAACGATAGAACAGGTGTTCCAATGTTACCCCCAAGGCAACAAGTGCGATTGGCTTGTTGTAGGATGTGCCCGATCAAGGCAGTCGTTGTTGATTTCCCATTGGTACCCGTAATACCAACCGTGGGCACATGGGGGCAGTCCTCGCGCAACAAATTAATGTCGGTTGTGATCGGAATATGAAACGAGCGTGCCATTTGCGTTACCAGGGAGTCAAAGGGAACACCGGGGCTTTGAATCACGCGCGTGATTTGGTGCCACGGGATGTCTTCGCGAGACTGCACCCCACCCGTTTTTTGATTGATTCCTGGATTGTCGTCAAAGGTTACAACCCGAATACCATTTTCCCGCAACCAAGCAGCCGTTGCCTGACCTGACCGCGCCATCCCAAGAACAAGAATCATCGACGTATTGGGCATTAAATTTTACCTCAATTTCAGCGTTGATAACCCAACCAACGCTAAAATACTGGCGATGATCCAGAAACGAATAACAACCGTTGGTTCGGCCCAGCCTTTTTTCTCGAAATGATGATGAATAGGGGCCATCAAGAATATGCGTTTTCGAGTCAGTTTAAAATAAACTACCTGAATAATAACGGAAACGGCCTCCAGAACAAAAAGGCCGCCAACAATTGCCAAAACAATTTCATGCCGCACAATAACGGCCGTCACGCCCAGGGCTCCGCCTGCCGCCAAGGACCCCGTATCCCCCATAAAAACTTTGGCCGGCGGCGCATTAAACCACAAAAATCCAAGACCAGCCCCGATCAGGGTTCCCAAAAAAATAGACAGCTCCCCCGTATGGGCAACATGGCGAATCTGCAGATAATTGGAAAAAACGCTGCTGCCAACAACATAACTAATGATACAAAAACAGGCAGCCGCAATCATAACGGGAACAATGGCCAAACCATCCAACCCATCTGTTAGGTTAACCGCATTGGATGCCCCAACAATCACCAATGCTGCCCATGGATAATACCAATACCCCATATCAAGGACATAATCTTTAACAAACGGAAAGGCGAGGGTATGCGCAAATTTCGGACATGTGTGTTTTACAATGCAATAGGTCGCAATCAACGATATCAGAACTTGCCCCAGCAATTTAAGACGCCCCGGCATACCTGCATGACTACGTTTGGTAAGCTTTAGGTAATCATCGTATGCCCCAAGTGCCCCAAATCCCAGCGTCACAATCAGCACAATTCGTATAAAGGGATTGGACCAATCAGCCCAAAGCACCGTGCTAACCGTGACCGCCAAAAGAATAAGACACCCCCCCATTGTGGGCGTCCCTTTTTTCTTAACCAGATGACTTTCGGGGCCATCTGTTCGAATGGGCTGTCCCTCCCCCTGTTTGCTTTTAAGCCACCGTATAATTGGCTTCCCAAAAAGAAAACTAATCAACAGGGTGGTCAGAATCGCCCCACCCGTTCGAAATGTGATATATCGAAAAATATTCAATATCGAATAGTGATGGGCCAGGGGATATAACCAAGCGTAAAGCATCGGACTTTAATTCTTTCAAGCAGCTACATTTAACTGAGAGGATATCAGATGGTCGACAATCGTGTAAACCTTGCTTCCCTTTGATCCCTTAACAAAAAGAATATCGCCCGTTTTCAAACACGTCATAAGGGGAGCAATTAAATCTTGCGCGGTTTGGCCAAAGTCACCTTTTTTATTCTCTGGAAAAGCATTGAAAAGGGATTCCATCCCGGATCCCGCAGCAAAAATGACATCAATGCCAGCGTCTTGGATGGGGGTCAAAAGGTCCAAATGATAAGCGGACGCTTTTTCCCCAAGTTCCAACATTTCCCCAAGGACGGCTATTTTGCGGCCATTCCCTTTTGGGTTGATGGCACCAAAAGCCTTAAGCGCCGCCGCCATCGATGTTGGGTTGGCGTTGTAAGAATCATCAACAAGCGTAATGGTTCCACCGTTGAATAATGAAATATCGCGCTGGATTCCGCGCCCTGGCAGAGGGAGTAATTCACTCATAGATCCTATGGAAACCTCAATTGGTAAACCAGCCGCCATGGTACATGCCAAAACGACAAGGCTATTCATGGCAAAATGTTTGCCGGAAAATGACAGGGTATATTTTACTTTTATCCCAAAAAGGTCAGCAATAATGACGGCATATTGACCTGCCTCATCCCATTGATAGTCGCATAATCGAACAGACGACCCCGCCGTTTCTCCCACACTAAAAACATGATCCGCGCCCGATTCCAAAGCCTTTGTGTTTAAAAAGTCATAATAAGGGCTGTCATGATCAATGATCGCAATCCCACCCTTTTTTAAGCCTGCAAAAATTTTGGACTTTTCATCGGCAATCTTTTCGAGCGAGTCAAGGTGGCCAATGTGCCCCTCGCCAATTGTTGTGATAATGGCTATGTCTGGCTGGATCAATTCTGACAGGGGGGCGATTTCACCAACGTGATTCATTCCGACCTCCAGCACCCCATACAGGGTGGATGGCGTCAGACGACACAGGCTAAGCGGAACACCCAAATGATTGTTGTAACTGGCGTGCGATGCAACGGTTTCGCCAAATTTACCCAAAACGGTATTGAGCCATTCCTTTGTCGTGGTTTTGCCAACACTGCCCGTAACCGCAATGATCTTGGCCGCTGTTTTTTGCCGAGCATAGGCCCCCAATTGATTCAACGCCTTTTGGGTATCATCAACAACAAAATAACTATATCCATTTTTTAAAGAATCGGGCATTGGCTGGCTAACAATAACAGCGGACGCACCCTTGGCAAAGGCATCACCCAAAAAAGAATGTCCATCAAAGTTTTCCCCCTTGATGGCGACAAAAACCTCCCCCGGTTTCAGGGTCCGTGTGTCAATCGAAATCCCCGTTGCCGTGAAATCCGATGATACGGCCGTTAAACCGAGCGCGTCGAATAGATCCTGATCCTGCCAAAGTGTCATTGAATGCTCCTGCTGTTACGCTGTTATTCATGTCCTTATACCTACAATCAACAATATATCACATGTTGTAAGATTTGAAATAGAATACTATGCCCCTGTTCTAAAATGAAGTGCAACGCGCTACAGTGTTTGTTATCAAGACACACACAGAAGGGCGTTGCACTTCATTTTAGAACAGGGGATTGGGAGGGAGATTTGATGAGCTGTCAAAAAGGATCTGAGCATATGTTGGTTCTTCGGGAACGCACGACGATGTTTACACTGAGCGCTCAATTGTCCAGCAAGCAAGCGATTTCAACGAGTCAGATGATTATTGAGTTGATGAAGGGCTTGCCTCTGTCGGCCAGGCGAACCCTGACCTTGGACAACGGAGGTGAATTTGCCAATCACAGGCACGTTTGCGAAACTTTGGGATTGCAGTCATTCTTTTGTGATCCTTATTCACCCCATCAAAAAGGAGGGGTTGAAAACACCAATGGACGCCTGAGGAGGGATATCCCTCGTCGGACACATCTCAAGATTATGTCACAGGAGGACTTTGATGAAACGATCTTGAATTATAACGAGACACCCAGAAAGAAACTGCTATGGAAGTCACCGTTGCAGGTTTTTAATGACAATAACAGCCATTCCCGGAGCACTTTGCTGATAGTTTAGGTGCATAACCCCCCATCCACCCCTTTAGGTGTCTCTACAAGCGTATCAGTTTCTTAAAATCAGGGTTTGTGGTTATAGGGGTTAACATAAATGGATTAAGGACCAGCATGGCCTATAAAGTAGGCTTGGGAGGTGGTTGGAACACAAGCCAGATAGAG
>JAPLOP010000016.1 GCA_026400645.1 Alphaproteobacteria bacterium
CAAAAGATCTATGGCACTTGTGTGCAAAGGTTGGAAGAAAGATCTTAGCTCATACAGTTTGTTTTATGTTTAATAAGGTCGAGAATCCAGATCAGCCACTAGCATTGGAATTGCTGATAGGGTGAAACTTGCACACTGCGTGCTATAGATAAATGACTCATCCATTTGCGGTTGCAAAGGAAACGACGAAAAATTATTTAAAAAGACAAAAGGCCTGCAGAGGTTTTCATCACCATTCCTTGGTCCATTGATGACTATCTTATGAAGATCTGTGAGTGTGTTAGGAATCGATATTTCCGGGTGTTTTTCTTTGAATTGAATAAAAAATCGCTTGTGTTGCGCACCCTTATAGGTACTGACGTTTTCGCCAAACAATCCAAATAAATTTTCAGCATATTCAAGAAGTTCAGCATTTGAAACTGCCTTTCTTATGCTGTCACTGAATTTTAAAATTTCTTCCCTAAACGTGGTGGCAGAAGGGAGGCCCCGTAAATGAAAAACTTTGTTTGTTAAAGATTCGACGCGATTTTTTAAAGATGCGCTCTCGTCATAAAGAATAAGATTGCTGACAGTTTCTAAAAGTTCTGGACGCAACAGTGCAAAAAAATGATTTGTTTTGCTCCAAGTTGAAACTTCTCTAGCTGCTTCAATAAATGCATGGACTTTTGTGAGGGCAACAGTTCTATCTGTAACAACCTTATCAAGCGTCAAATGACAAAATTCAGCCCATGGCAAATGCAGATTAATCCCACTGGAAATATCCCAAAAATCTATAAACTGTTCACGAAGTTTTATTTGGTAAGGTTCTTTTAAGGAAGGCTCTGTCGCTTCACTCAGATGGGTCCAGAGACTCTGCAGTACATGCAAAAATTCATGTCTTTTAGAGATCGCATAAAGGTCATCGTATCTATATAGGGGTTGATTAACTAAAAATTCTTGGTAGTTTTCAAAAAGTTTAGTAATAAAAAAATCTTCTCGCCAGGAAAATTCACTTTTATTATCAAGATTTCTGAGTATCGCCGTAAATGCTCTATCAGCCTTTTCTTTTTCAAGTTTTAAAAAAGGTAAAAATTTGTCTGCCCCCACGTTATCATTCCGGAGAATCACGGGCATTGCATCCAGAATTTCTGCATGATAATCAGAGAACTGGCTCAAATGACGCAAGATAAATTCTAATGCGTTCTTGAAATTCGTATCCTCTTCAGGCTCACAGTTCTTTGCTAAAGTGGTCCTGACCAGGAGTTGTAAATGAATAGGTGTATCATTAAAAAGTGAGGCAACTTCAGGGGTTTCTATATAAGCTTCAATTAATTCTTTAGCCCACTCATTGAACAATTCTTGAGCAAGCGTTAAAAACGCACCCGGGTAAAGTTCATTGAGCAAAGCAAGCGTTTTTAAAGATCGAGAGGTGGGATATCTATTGAGTTCTTTAACAGCATAAAAAAGACTTGACTTGCAGGCAACAGGGTCGATCTCGTAATACTCACGCGCAGCATCAAAAAAATCGTGGCTTATTTCCACTGAAGATGGCGAATCTGTTACCCCGTAGATAATGTCTGAAAGATTTTCCGCCCGTCTTTTTTGAATCTCAGTGTTGGCTATTACACCAAGCGTTATCGAAGGGGATGGACGTAATGCTGTTGCAGATGAGTGATCTTCTGACGTATATGCCATTGTACAAAGCGGCACACTGCTTACAATTGCAAGGGCTCTTAATGTCATTTTTAAAGTAGATGTCGTTGATGTGGTGAGTTTCACTGGTGCAGTTACTTTCATTAGAGATATACCCAATTACCTGGCAGGCACGGCGTACGTTCACCTGGATATCATTGGGTTCTATTAAAGCATGGCTAAAGTGGACCTCGTTGTCTAGAGCAATTTTTTGAATAGACCCATTCCCGATCATTTCCCGAGGATGACAAATGCGGAAAATCATGCGAAAGGGGTATATACGTCATTGGCGTATAAGAAGCAGCTCAATAAACTTATATTCGCTATGATATAGTGTTTTTCTACGTGATCAATAGAGAGATAGATTTCTGGATGGCCACACTCTCTTCGTTCGTTCGCCATGACGTCATGGCGAGGAGGGCGAAGCCCGATGGGACCATCCAGAAATCTATCCTGTTGTCAATTGACTTTGCAGGCAAATACTATAGTTCAGTCGTTTATTTGATCATAAAAAATGATCTTCCCGTCATTCCGCGACTTGATCGCGGGACCCATGTATTCTGTTGTGGATCCCGTGGTCAAGCCACGGGATGACGGGAGTATTCTTTGGGATTAAATTAAAATAGTAAATAGCGTGAACTCGTATTTATGTAATAAATACGAGTTTGTTGAAATGCTTCTAAGTCAAGAACACATAAAACGTGGCTACGGCGGCGGCCCGCTTACCCCTGGCGTCGTTCTTGTTCCTCTAGGCGTGTCAAATAATACGTAATCGAAATAATGACAGCCGCCCCAACCAGGACATGGAGGGTTGGATACTCACCAAAGAAGAAAATTCCAAAGGGGACCGCCACAACGATTCGTGTGTACTCAAACGGTGACAGGAATGAGGGATTCCCCAATTTAAGCGCCCGTATATAACAAAATTGTGAAAATGCACCAAACAACGTGACTGCGGCGGATATCAGCAGGCTGGCTATGTTTGTATAGGTTATGATGAGTAACGGATTCTCGGTCGCCGATAGTTTTTTGGTGGTGATTAAAGCCAGGCTAGCCAAAAAATTCGCCGCTATCAAAACGTAAAACGCCTGATTAACGTCCAGGCTTGCTGGTTCAACCACGATAAGGACCCCAAGATACCCCCCCAGGATAGCCGCCAATTTTTTCCACGTGACGTGATCTTTTAACAAGATGATCGCCAACGTGGTGGTGATTATGGGGCCTGTGAATCCGATGGCAGAGGCGGACGCCAGCGGCAATCGGCGATAGGCATAATAGGTGCATCCCATGCTGCAGCAGACCAACAAGGTTCTGACCAAATGCAACCCAGGACGCTTTGTTTTAAAAAACGTTGGACCCAATTTCACAATAAAAGGTAGCGAGAAAACCAACGCAAAACTGCTTCGGAAAAAAACTAACAAGCTTTCATGAATGGACGAATCCAAAGATTTTGCGAAAGACATGGCGGTCGTGTGGCTTAATGCCCACAGGAGCATCCAGCAAATGGACACACCCATGGGTGACAGGGCAAAGCGACCTTTTAAACGCGACATACCTTTGTGCTTAGCTGTTCATTGTCTGAAAGAAATCAGCATTCGTCTTGCAATATTTTAGCTTATCAAGCAAGAATTCCATGGATTCTGTCGTGCCCATTGGGTTCAAAATACGACGCAGGACCCACATTTTGGAAAGCTCAGCCTTGTCGGTGATGAGCAATTCTTCTTTTCGTGTGCCTGATTTATTGATGTCGATCGATGGGAAAAGTCGTTTATCGGCTAATTTGCGATCCAGGATGATTTCTGCGTTTCCTGTGCCCTTGAATTCTTCGAAAATGACTTCGTCCATTCTGGATCCTGTATCAACCAGGGCCGTTGCGATAATGGTCAGCGATCCACCATCCTCGATATTACGGGCTGCCCCAAAAAAGCGTTTTGGGCGTTGCAGGGCATTGGCATCCACGCCACCGGTTAACACCTTTCCAGAGGAAGGGATGACGGTGTTGTACGCACGCGCTAGGCGGGTGATTGAATCTAACAAAATAACGACATCGCGTTTTTGTTCCACCAATCGTTTGGCTTTTTCAATCACCATTTCGGCAACCTGTACGTGGCGGGATGCTGGTTCATCGAATGTAGAGCTCACAACTTCGCCCTTGACGGATCGGGCCATGTCGGTGACTTCCTCTGGGCGTTCATCAATCAGCAAAACGATCAGATAAACTTCGGGATGATTTGCCGTAATGGAATGCGCGATGTTTTGCAGCATGACGGTTTTTCCGGTCCGCGGAGGGGCCACGATTAGGGCGCGTTGTCCTTTGCCCATGGGGGAAACTAAATCAATCACGCGGGATGTATTGCCGCGTCCATTGGATTCGGATTCAACCTCTAGCTTTAATTTTTCATCGGGATACAGGGGGGTCAGGTTATCAAAGTTGATGCGATATTTGATCTTGTCGGGGTCTTCGAAGTTAATTTTGTTGACTTTGAGCAGGGCAAAATAACGTTCACCATCCTTTGGGGCGCGAATTTGCCCCTCGACCGTGTCACCAGTCCTAAGACCGAATCGACGTACTTGGCTTGGTGAAACATAAATATCATCAGGTCCGGCCAAGTAGTTAGATTCAGGTGATCGTAAAAAACCAAATCCATCTTGCAAGATTTCAACAACGCCATCGCCATAAATAGCGATTTCTTTTTCTGCGAGTTTTTTGAGAATAGCAAACAGAAAGTCTTGTTTCCGCAAAGCGCTTGCGTTTTCGATTTCGTGTTCTTCTGCGAACAACAACAAGTCAGCGGGCGACTTACGCTTTAATTCTTGCAAATGCATATATTTTTCCTGGGGTAAGATACTTTGATGAGATTAAAAAGGTTTAACAACAACGGAAATGATGATGATGATCAAAAGGATGGTTGGTATTTCATTGATGATTCGAAAGAATCGAGATGTTTTTTGGCAACTGCCAATCAATAACTGGCCCCGAAAGACCTCTAGGGAATAGTGAAACATAATTAATAAAAAAACGCAAAGGAATTTTACATGAAAGGAGGGGCTATAATAATTTCCAGTGGCAATTAAAAGCAGCGTCCCTGAACCAATGGTGGCCATCATGGCGGGTGCCATGATCATTTTATACAGCTTTCTTTCCATGATCGCCAATGTGTCTTTGGTTGTTTTTTCTGTGGCTTCTGTGTGGTACACAAAAAGTCTGGGCAGATAAAACAAGCCAGCCATCCACGCTGTTACGCTAATCAGATGAAATGCTTTAATCCATAGGAAATAGTCAGACAAAAGAACGGTCATTTATATCGATTTCTGGTGATTTTTGGACAGCATAAAACGCTGTCAGATTTATATAGTATCATTTTCGTTCTAATACCATTTTCATAAATAGTCAATCAATCGTTCAAATCCTGGAGTGGCCAAAATCTCCTTTCTCATCCTTTGCGTCCAGCCCCTTTTGTCTGGGCGGATTTTGAGTATTTCTCAAGTTGCTTGGCGACGGCTGAAAAAACGCTGTTTGTTGAAAAGCAATAATCGGGATATCCACGAAATGTTGGCATCGCATCGGTCAGGCGAATTCCGCATTTTGTGCCCATGAGAATCTCGATCGCCTCAAAAACAGAACGGACACTCCAGATAAAGAATTTTTCTTGCGCGATGTCCGCTGTGACATTTTCCCGTAATGTTAAGTGTGCCATGTTGGAAAAGGGGACAATGACCCCTTGTGTTCCGGTGAAGCCCTGAGATTTGCAAACCCGGTGAAACCCTTCGATCTTATGGTGAACGCCCCCAACGGATTGCGTCAGGCCAAATTGATTCATTGATCCCGTGATTGCAATATCTTGTCGAACGGGGATGCCGGAAAGGGATGAGATGATGGCGATAACTTCTGCCATGGATGCGCTGTCCCCCTCGATCCCGCCGTAATTTTGTTCAAACGTCAACGAACACGAACATGACAATGCATTTTTTTGGGCGAATAGGGCGCTTAAAAATCCCTCTAGAATTAACGCGCTTTTTTGTTGGATGGGCCCGCCCATATCCGTTAGTTGTTCGATGTTCACAACACCCGCTTCACCCGCAAATGTACGGGCACTAATGCGACAGGGCATCCCAAAGTCATGATCCCCTGTTCCCTGAACGGACAAGCCATTGACCATGCCGATGGCTTTTCCGGATGTTTGGATTAGAATTTGACCTGCTGAGATTTCGGCGTGGGCGCGGTCCTCTGTTCTGGCATTCCGAAGGCGTCTATTGGAAAGGGTTTGTTCAATCAAAGCTTTTGATAGGGTATTTTCTTCGCAAGAAATCGCCGCAGCCTCTGTCAAGATATCGCCAATCAATTCAAACCGGGCGCTCAGTTTTTCGCGATGGCCGGCCCATCGGGTGCTGTATCCGACTATGTAATCGGCGGCGTCCTCTGATATAGTTCTGTCAACCAACGTCCTGGCTGTTTGGTGTATTAGGCGCTTATACACATGAATATTGTCCGGGGTTGCATCCATGTCGGGATCAATATCAGCCTTAATCTTGAAATGGGATTTAAAATCAGGATCATTGATAAAAAACGAATAATACCAAAGCGGGGAAGCGATTAAAAATACTTGCACATCCAATGGGATCGGCTGTGGTTCTGGTGCATCCAAAAGGGGAAACCCGTTTTCTCGGTTGGTTTCTTCGGTTCGAATGCATCGATCTCTAAGGGCAGATTTTAACGCCTCCCACACATCTGGATTTTTGGCGATGGCATCCGCCCGCAGAACAAGAATTCCACCATTCGCATGATGCAGGGCACCTGGCTTAATCATGGTAAAATTTGTTTCCATATTTCCGTTGGATCCACCCCGATATTTGATTGACCCAAATAAATTTGCATACGTGGGGGACGCCTCTAATAAAACTTGCGGTGATTCTTTGTTTGCATTATCAACAAACAAATTAACGCCATACCATTCATCACTATTAAGGCTGGGCCCGGCTGAATCTGCGTCTTGGTCGATCACAAAGGCATCGATATTCTTTAGGATGTCTGCCTTAAATTCATCAATCCAATCCCCGAGATGAGTCGAAAATTCATTCTGAAATTGATACATCAGCGGTTTGATCGCTTTTTGTGCGGTCCGATTTTTAAGATCTGCCGCTTTCCTTGCAGCTTTTTGTCCGGTCAGATGCACCAACAGGGAAAGCCGATTCAAACGATCCTTTATTTTTTGTAAGACTGGATAAGGACTTTCATCGATGTTTTCGCCGCCTTTTACTGCCTCAATAGTGAACCCTTCTGGGCCTTGGATAACGTCGTACCCATGGCTTTTGGAAAAATCCTGTAATTCTGAAAGGTTTTTGTCAATTTTATATTGAAAAGAATCTGTTAAAGAATCGAGCTGTCGCAAATAATGGGGGCTGGTTAATGTTTTTTCCAGGACATGCCCCAGGTTTACAATTAATTCTTTTAGGGCGTTCCGTAATACCCTGCCCATTCCAGCAGGTAGGGAATACGCTTTTGGACTGCAGGGATGATTGAAATTATTCAAATAAACCCAATCCAGGGGTGGGGGCATATTTTTAACATGCTGTTTTAAATAGGAAAGCGTCGCATTCATACGCCCGCTTTTATCCTCGCCCACAACAAAAACATGAAAGCCCTTGTCGCGCATCTTTAACCCAAAACGAATCGCATCGCGTGCCCGTGTGTGAGAGGAGAGATCAAAAAGGGTTAACTCAGGGCCGCTATCACCCTGGGTTTTTTCGGCAAAATCCTCCCCCGGATTTGTACAACCCGTTGAAAATGATGGAATGCCGACTTGGTCATAAGATAAAGATTTTGCTTTCATAAGATCAGTATCACAAAAAAAGATTAAGGATACGTAAAGAACGATACATTTTCATAACGTTTGGGTATAATCGCTCCATACACGTAAAAATTAGGGAATCATGTTCAATGCGTATATTAATTAGTAATGATGATGGAATTCATGCGCACGGCCTGAAAGTTTTGGAAAAGATAGCACATACGTTGTCGGACGATGTATGGGTTGTTGTGCCAGAGCTGGATCAAAGTGGTTCCGGGCATTCCCTGACATTGCGGGATCCATTACGCCTAAGGGAAGTCAGTGACCGCAAATTTGCCGTATCGGGAACCCCGACGGACTGCGTGATGTCGGCGATTTATCATCTGATGAAGGATCACCCGCCGGAACTTGTCCTGTCAGGGGTCAATAATGGCGCAAACCTTGCCGAGGATGTGACCTATTCCGGGACCATTGCTGCCGCGATGGAGGCGAAATTGCTGGGGGTTCCGTCAATTGCCCTCAGTTTGGTGACGTCCAACAAGCATCCGCCAAAATGGGCAACGGCAGAACATTATGCGCCGGATATTTTGAAAAAATTAATCGCCCAAAAAATTCCCGAACATGTTTTGATTAATATCAATTTTCCTGATTTTATTGTGCCGTCGGTCAAGGGGATCAAGATTACCAGTCAGGGATATCGGAATATGACGGATAATTTGGTTCAATGTACGGACCCAAGGGGGAATTTTTATTACTGGATTGGGGCCGGTGATCATCGCTTTTGCGAGCCACCCGTTCCACCGCCAGCGGGGACTGATTTAGCTGCCGTGAGGGAGGGTTATATTTCCATCACTCCGCTTTCGCTTAATCTAACGCACAAGTCAACCGCAAGCATGCTAGAGGGAGTTTTTGCTGAATGAGGACCAGTGTCGATCGTGTTTTTATTTTGATTGGGACATCTTTTCTTGTTTTGTTAAGTGGCTGCGCCAGGGACGAAGCTCCATCAGAGGTTGTCCAGATTCGCCGTCCGTCACCCTATCATGCCGTAAAAAAGGATGAGACTATAGCGGATATTGCGCGTCAGCATGGCATGAAGGAAGACGAACTTATCCAATTGAATAAATTGAATCCCGAAAAAGAATTGATTCCAGGGAAACGTTTGTTGGTACACCCACGGGATTCTGGCGCAGCTGAATCCGTTGAAAAAGCAGAGGGTGATGTGTCTGTTCGTCACCTGGATGACAAGGTCACCTCGGATAAGGAGGCTCCCCACTCGGATGAGGCGCCAAAATTGGGCGAACAAAAACCAGGGGAAGGTGGCGAGGAGCCCCCTGTTTCAATTTCCCCTAAAGCCGAATCTGCTGCACCCGCACCAGAAAAAGCCGCAATGCCACAGGCTGCCGCGGCAACAACAACCTATGAATGGCCCGTAAAAGGGGATATAATTCAAAAGTTCGGTCAAAAACTTCCCGATGGAAGCCTGAACGAGGGAATCAATATCAGTGCCCCGGCTAATTTGCCCGTCAAGGCTGTTGCTGATGGCGTTGTTAAGGATGCTGGTTCCCGCATTAAGGCCTATGGTAATATGGTGGTGTTGAAGCATCCGGATGGTAAGTTATCCATTTATGCTCATTTGCAAGAAATTGCCGTAAAGCAACCGGCCACTGGGGAGGCGATCACTGTAACCAAGGGTCAAGTGATTGGACGAATCGGAAAGTCAGGTATTGCAAAGAAACCACAGCTTTACTTTCAGATCAGAGGAAAGGATTTGAAGCCCATTGATCCAACGACAATATTGCCGCAATAACAACCAACTTTTAAGGAAAAAAAATGTTTATTAGTAAAGCGTTCGCCGACACCCCGGCAGCAGCCGGTGCTGCTGGTGGATTTGATTTTATTGGATTTCTTCCGCTCGTATTAATCTTTGTTGTTTTCTATTTTTTGATCTTAAGACCGCAACAGACAAAACTAAAGCAACACCAACTATTATTGTCAAACCTTCGCAAGGGTGATCGCGTTTTGACGGGTGGTGGCATTATCGGGACGATTTCAAAGCTGACCAATGATAAAGAGGTTCAGGTGGAAATTGCGGATGGCGTGAAGGTTCGACTTGTTCGATCAATGATCACCGAAGTATTGGCAAAGACAGACCCTATTGCCAACAAGGATCAAGATAAGGCACAATCAAAGACATCTAAAAAAGAACCCGTTAAAACAGAAGAAGATGAGTCTGCATAAATGTTGATGATACCCCGTTGGAAAATTTTCGCTAGTATTGGTTTGTGCGTATTGGGGATGGTTTTTGCCTCCCCCAATCTTTTTCAGCCGCAAACGGTGGAACAGTTTCCATCTTGGCTCAGGCATACAGTTAACCTGGGCCTGGAATTACGGGGTGGATCTCATTTACAGTTGGAGGTTGACTTACGGGGTGCCACAAAAGAATATCTAGCCAATCTTTTGGATGATGTTCGTGCGGGTCTGCGTAAGCAGCAGATTGGATACCTTGGTTTGTCGATTGACACAAAAACAACAAAGCCGACCTTGTCGCTTACTTTGCGAAATCCAGCGGACGCTAGCAAGGTTGAGCCCATATTAAAGGCCGTTGATCGCAACCTGGATGTCAAGATTTCAGCAGATGGACAGGTGTTAGCTGTCTTGTCTGAGGAGGTTTTACATCAGCGCAATAAATCCATTATCGACCAATCCATAGAAGTCATTCGCCGACGTATCGATGAATCGGGAACAAAAGAACCGATTATCCAACGCCAAGGGGAGGATAGAATCATTGTGCAGTTGCCAGGGGTGGATGACCCAGCGGAGGTTAAAAATACGATCGGTCGTACGGCAAAAATGTCATTTCGTTTGGTTGATCCGAATTCATCACCTGTAGCAGGAGAGGGCCCATCCAATGCAGTGCCAAAGATAGCGCCGCCAGTCGGTTGTGAATATCTGGCCGAAACCCATGACGACGGGCGGGTTTTATATTTGCCCGTTAAAAAGCAAGTCATGGTTAGCGGGGAAAGTCTAATCGATGCCCAGGCAACCTTTAATGAACATGGGCAGCCTGTTGTCAGTCTAAAATTCAATTCGGTTGGTTCCAGAAAATTTGCCGATATGTCCGCTCAAAACATTAAAAAGCAATTCGCCATTGTTTTGGATGACAAAATTATCAGCGCGCCCGTTTTCCAATCAATCATTAATGATGGCGGTGGTGTTATCAGTGGCCATTTTACTGTCAAAAGTGCCAATGATTTTGCCTTGCTATTGCGTGCTGGTGCATTGCCGGCACCATTAAAAGTAATCGAGGAAAGAACCGTTGGGCCAAGCCTGGGGGCCGATTCCATTCATGATGGACGCAAGGCAACTGTTATTGCGTTTGGGATGGTATCTGTTTTCATGATCCTGAGTTACGGTGTATTCGGGGCGTTTTCCAGTATCGCCTTGGTGTTCAACCTTATCCTGTTGTTTGCTGGATTATCTGTTTTGCAGGCCACGTTGACGCTGCCGGGTATTGCTGGTATTGCGCTTACAATTGGTATGGCTGTCGATGCCAACGTTTTGATTTACGAACGCATAAAAGAAGAATTACGGGGCGGTGCCAAACCGATTACGGCGGTTGATGCCGGGTACAAGCGGGCGATGACGACCATTATCGATTCCAACCTGACGACGCTTTTGGGCGCGGCGGTTTTGTATGAATTTGGAACGGGTCCGATCCGGGGGTTTGCTGTCACGCTGGCGCTTGGTATTCTTATTTCTTTGTTCACGGCATTGTCTTTAACGAAACTAATCATTGTTTTCTGGATGCGTAGTCGTAAAGTGGCGACTCTTCCTATATAAATAAACATTCCTAAAAGGATAACCCTATGCGCCGCCTGCACCTTGTTCCCTATAATACAAACTTTAATTTTATTGGATTCCGGTTCATCACCTTTTTGATTGCTGGGCTCATCACCATTGTATCGTTAACGGCGGTGACCTTTAAAGGGCTGAACTACGGGATCGATTTTAGGGGGGGCTATACCCTAGAAGTCAAAATGCCTGAGGTTGTTGATGTCTCTGTCTTGCGGGAAAAATTAACACAGCTAAAGCTTGGTGAAGTCGTTTTGCAGAATTTTGGCACTGAACATGATTTGTTGATTAAGCTTGAAAGACAAGAGGGTGACGATACAGTCCAAGCATCGGCGATTCAAAAGATAAAGGATGCGCTGGGACCCAATGTGGATTACCGCCGCGTTGAAACCATCGGACCAAAGGTTGGCGGGGAACTTGTTCGTAATGGTCTTAAAGCCGTTGCGTTTGCTTTGTTGGCGATGTTGGTTTATATTGCCGTGCGGTTCGAATGGCAGTTCGCGGTTTGTGCCATTCTGGCATTGGCCCATGACTGTATCGCCATATTGGGTTTGTTTTCTTTGACCCCTTTAGAATTCAACGAAACCGCCATTATTGCTGTTTTGATTACGGCCGGGTATTCGATTAACGATACCATTGTTATTTTTGACAGAATTCGGGAAAATATCAAGAAATTCAAACGAATTCCGTTGTCTGAACTGATTAACAAAAGCGTTAATGAGACATTATCCCGGACAACATTAACAGCAACAACCACCCTGTTGGCCTTGTTGGCGTTATACTTTTTTGGGGGCAAGGTTATCTCCACATTCAGTTTGCCGATTATCTTGGGAATTCTTGTTGGATCATTTTCATCAATTTGTTTAGCAGCCCCTTTGCTTTTGTATCTTAACGTCAAAAGAAATGATTTTGTGAAAGTGGACAAGGCAACCGAAGAGGGTTCCATTGTTTAGAGGAAGTCTATAGTACTTTTTGCGCAGTAAACTTTTGGCCTTTTATTTTTATGCTTGAACAGGCATACTACAAACTGTAGGATGGATTATGAAGTCAATCGAGTGGGTCGGCTCCTCAAAGAGGGATATCTTGGGATTACCTGAGGCCGTGCGCAGTGAAATTGGTTTTTCTTTGTTTCAGGTTCAAAATGGCATAATGCCTGAGCAGGCCAAACCATTAAAAGGGTTTGGTGGTGCTAGCGTTCAGGAAATTATGGCTGATCACAAAAGTGATACCTATCGGGCAGTCTACACGGTGCGGTTTACAGCAAAGATTTATATTCTTCATGTTTTTCAGAAAAAATCAAAGTCAGGAACCTCGACACCAAAAAAAGATATGGACCTTATAGAAAAACGTTTAAAGCAAGTTGTTGAAATGGAAAGCAGGAGAACGCAGCTATGACACAGCATACGAAGCACGAACCTATCGAGAGTGGATCTAATAATATTTTTGCCGATCTTGGTCTGTCAAATCCAGAAGAACATTTAGCAAAGGCAACGTTGGCAATCCAAATTGCTAAAATAATTAAGGAACGAGGGTTGAGCCAATCAGCCGCTGCTGCAATTCTTGGGATAGATCAACCAAAGGTGTCTGCGCTTATGCGAGGACAACTCAAGAATTTTTCCCTTGATAGGCTATGTCGTTTTCTTAACCACTTTGACCGGGATGTTGATATTATCGTTAGGAATAAATCCTGCAATCATGCCCATGGAGAAACACATGTGATTTTTCATGAATCAGCCGTGATAGAGACATCGTCAGCAAGGGCATGAGCTGAGTGTTGCACAAAAAAGTATTGGCAATGAAAGAAATACGTCTGGCTGATTGGGAAATATCGGCCATTCGCACAGCCTTTTCAGAATCTTTTCCGGATACCGATCATTTATGGTTGTTTGGATCGCGCATCTATCCAGAAAAACGAGGCGGTGATATTGATTTGTACATAGAAACAACCATGCAAGACGTAGATGATATCGGAAAATCAGAATCTAAATTCCTGTTCATGGTTGAGGATGCTATTGGTGAACAAAAAATTGACATTGTTATCAAGTGCGTTAATAGCGATTTTGATCTTTTGATTTATCACGTTGCAAGGAAAGAAGGGGTGCAACTCGTATGAGCACGACAATGGACACAAAAGACCTGTTGATTCACTCGTTGGATATCTGCAAAGTTCATGCTGAAAGATTAAGCCTGGCAATCGAAAAAACAGATCATCTTTTTCCTTTTTGTGAAAATACTGTTACCGCTCTGGCTGAGGAAAATCTTGCTTATCTAGAGCTACTCATGTCCAGATTTGGAAAGTTGCAAGATGTAGCGGGGGAAAAGGTTTTTACCTTCCTTCTTCAACAACTGGGCGAATCTGTCAGTAATAAAACTTTTATAGACAAACTCAATAAACTTGAAAAACTAGAGATTCTTCCTGATGCTCATTGGTGGATGGACCTTCGAAAGTTAAGTAATAAACTCACTCGTGACTATCCTGACAATCCTGATTTTATGGCTAAAAATATTAATAAAGCCATTATTCAAGCAAAAGAATTATTGGTTTTTTGGGAGTCACTTGTGATCTATATTGAGGCTAATGTTTTAACGCAACCAACATAAGTGCAAACCCTCACCCATGATCACTTTAACCATCAATGATACTCGTATTGACGTAGAACGGGGCACAACAATCCTTGGGGCTTGCCGAAAGCTTGGCATAGAAATCCCTGTGTTTTGTTACCATCCCAAACTTTCCATAGCGGGAAATTGTCGTATGTGTTTGGTGGATGTTGCAGGCTCCCCAAAACCAATGACGAGCTGCTGCACAGCCGTATCCGATGGGATGATCGTCAATACCAACACTCCCAATGTTGAAAAAGCCCGCAAGGGTGTTTTAGAATTATTGCTGATTAATCACCCGCTTGATTGCCCTGTTTGTGATCAGGGTGGCGAATGTGATTTGCAGGATATTACCTTTAATTACGGTTGCGGGACCAGTCGCTTTGATTTGGATAAACGAATTGTTGCTGACAAAAACATGGGCCCCCTGATTAAAACAGTGATGACGCGGTGTATCCATTGCACGCGGTGCATTCGCTTTGCCCAGGAAATCGCTGGCATTCCGGAGATTGGAACCACCGGGCGTGGGGACAATACCGAAATCACCACGTACCTCGAAAAGTCGCTGTCATCTGAATTATCGGGAAACCTTATTGACATCTGTCCCGTCGGGGCATTGACCAATAAACCAGCTGCGTTTCAATGCCGGTCTTGGGAACTTACAAAAATGGACACGATTGATGTGATGGATGCTGTTGGATCGAACATTCGTATTGATGCGCGGGGTCAGGAAATCCTACGTATTGTGCCGCGATCTAATGATCTGATTAACGAGGATTGGATTAGCGATCGCACGCGTTTTTCATATGACGGGCTGAAAGTTCAGCGGCTTGATAAGCCATATATGCGGGTCAATGGTAAGCTTCAACCCTGCAGTTGGGATCAGGCGTTTGCGGCCATACAATCCAAAATCAAGGGGGTCCAGGGTTCTGAAATTGCGGCCTTTGCGGGGGACCAGGCTGATTGTGAATCCATGCTGGTGTTAAAGGAATTGATGACGCATCTTGGCAGCCCCCATACGGAATGTCGTCAAGATGGATCCCGTTTGCCAGCAGATGCCCGATGCCATTATATTATGAACACAACGATTGCCGGAATTGAACGGGCCGATTGTTTGTTGTTGGTTGGAACGAACCCCCGTTTTGAAGCGCCTCTGGTCAATGCTAGGATTCGTAAACGATACCTAATGGGAAATTTTCCCATTGCCCTGGTCGGAGAATCGCTGGATTTAACATACCCCTATGAATTTCTTTCCCAAACACCATTAATTTTAACGGACCTGTTGCAAGGGTCACATCCGTTTAGCGAAACTTTGGGACAGGCTCAACGTCCCGCATTGATATTGGGGCAGGGGGCCCTCAACCGGGCGGATTCGCATGCGATTTTAAAAACAGTGCAAGACTTGCTGCATCGCTATCGTTTCCTTCGGGAAGACTGGAATGGATACAATGTCCTGCACACAGCTGCGGGACGCGTTGGTGGATTTGATATGGGGTTCACATCCGACCATAAAAAAAAGGATTCTAAGATTGTCTATTTATTGGGTGCCGATGAATTGGCGATGGATCAATTTGGGGATGCCTTTGTCATTTATCAGGGGCACCATGGTGATGTGGGGGCCAACAGGGCCGACGTGATTTTGCCAGGCGCTGCCTATACAGAAAAAAACGCTACCTTTGTTAACACCGAGGGGCGCGTCCAGCAAACCCGCCAGGTTATCGCCCCCCCAGGCGACGCAAAGGAAGATTGGCGCATCATTTGTTTGTTGGCTGAAAAACTTGGGGCACCGCTTTCCTATCGCAATCTGGATGATATTAGGATCAAAATCAATGATCGTATAGCACCGTCATTATGGCAGGATTTTACATCTTTAGTATCGGAAGACTTAACGGACAAACCATTTTCTTTGCCAATATCCAATTTTTATAAGGTCGATCCCATCAGTCGTCATTCCCAGATTATGACTCAATGTATGGATGCAGTGTAATGGATGAACTTTTAACAAATCCCATGCTCCTTGACTTGATGGACTGCTGCGCAACCCTTGTTTCGATTGCGATCAAAGTTATCCTTGTAATGATCACATTGGTTCTTGGTGTTGCGTATTTAACGCTTGCTGAACGAAAGGTCATTGGTGCCATGCAATTGCGCATAGGTCCCAATACGGTTGGGCCATTTGGGCTTTTGCAGCCCATTGCTGATGGTTTAAAGCTTTTGCATAAAGAAATAATCATTCCGGAATCATCAGACAAGCTTCTTTTTCTGTTTGCGCCTGTTTTTACATTTAGTTTAAGTCTTTCTGCTTGGGCTGTTATCCCCTTTGATAGGGAATTCGTCTTGGCCGATATTAACGTTGGTGCGTTGTATTTGTTGGCAATCTCATCCCTCGGGGTTTATGGAATTATTATTGCCGGGTGGGCAAGTAATTCGAAATACGCTTTGCTGGGGGCGCTTAGGTCGGCGGCACAAATGATATCGTATGAGGTTTGCATTGGATTGGTTTTGGTTAGCGTTATTCTGTGCGCGGGCTCGTTGAACCTTCGGGATATTGTCATGGCCCAAAGGCATATCTGGTTTGTTTTTCCATTATTTCCCCTGTTCATTGTTTTTTTTATTGCAAGCCTGGCAGAAACAAATCGCACACCCTTTGACTTGCCAGAGGCTGACGCAGAATTGGTTTCTGGGTACAATGTTGAATATTCTTCCTTTACCTATGCATTATTTTATTTGGGGGAATATGCCAACATGATCCTGATGAGTGCTATGAATAGCCTTTTATTTTTTGGCGGATGGCTGCCCCCTTTTGATCATCCTTTAACAAAGATGGTGCCAGCCCCGATGTGGCTTGTGATCAAAATTTGTGGGCTTCTTTTTGTGTTTCTGTGGATCCGTGCAACGCTACCACGGTATCGATACGATCAGCTGATGCGTCTTTGCTGGAAAATATTTTTGCCTATTGCTTTGATTGGGGTTATTGTTGTTTCTGCCTTTATTGTCTTTGGGGATTATTAATGCGCTTCTTTTTTCGCAAAATCAAACAGTTGCTGCAGGCTTTTGGTCTGGTGGAAATTCTTTTGGGGCTGTGGACGACTTTGCGGTATTTTTTTAAACCAAAAGTCACATTAAACTATCCCCATGAAAAGGGTCCCCTAAGTCCCCGCTTTCGGGGTGAACATGCCCTAAGGCGATATTCGGATGGTACAGAGCGTTGCATAGCGTGCAAACTATGCGAAGCAATATGCCCAGCACAGGCCATTACCATAGAAGCAGTCGAGAAAGAAGATGGCAGTCGCCGCACAACCCGTTATGATATAGATATGACAAAGTGTATCTATTGTGGTCTGTGCGAAGAGGCTTGCCCGGTTGATGCAATTGTCGAGGGGCCAAATTTTGAATTTGCCACATGCACCCGCAAGGAATTGCTTTATACTAAAGAAAAACTTTTGGCAAACGGTGATCGGTTCGAGGCTGAGATTGCAGCGAATAGTGAATCTGATGCAGCGTATCGTTAAAGGACAAGGCCCATCATGCTAACACATTCACTGTTCTATCTGTTTGCAACGGCGCTTCTTCTTGGCGGCTCCGGTGTTATTTTTCTTCGTAATCCTGTTTATGCGGTTCTGTGTTTGATTATTGTTTTCTTTAATACGGCGGGACTTTTCCTTCTGTTGGGTGCAGAATTTTTAGCTATGCTTTTGGTTATTGTCTATGTTGGTGCTGTTGCAATCCTTTTTCTGTTTATCGTCATGACCCTTGATATCCAGAATGAAGTTGCCCAAAAAAACACAGTGAAGGGCAGAAAAGGGGCATTTTTTTGTATACTTTTGTTTGCCTCAGAACTTTTGTGTATTGCTTATAATTGGTGGGAATCGCCGGATTCTATTGATTTGGCCGCTTATGAAATCCCAGCAAACATTACCAACACAGAAGCCATAGGTGATCTTTTGTACACACATTATTTTCTGGTATTTATTGTTTCGGGGCTAACGCTGCTTGTTGCTATGGTTGGTTCTATTGTGTTAACGTCACCATCGGCGGTAAAAAACACGCGTCGCAAGACTGATCCCCGGTCTCAAATAATGCGAACAAAAAAGGAAAGCATTATCCTGGCAAGGCCAGAATTTCACAAAGGGGTGGAGATTTAATGTTCACCGATGTGTACTATTTTTTAACTGTTTCTGGTGTTTTGTTTTCATTGGGAATGTTGGGGATCATTCTAAACAGGCAAAATATCATCAGAGTGTTGATGTCGATTGAATTGATTTTATTGGCCGGAAACATTAATTTTGTTGTTTTTTCGGTAAACCTTTCAGATCTTTCGGGTCAAATATTTTCACTATTTGTGTTAACAATGTCAGCGGCGGAGGTTGCTGTTGGTTTGGCAATAGTGGTCTTGTATTTTAGGGACAGGCATACAATTGCCGTCGATGATGCAAGCACGTTAAAAGGATAACGAATGATATTGGCTTGCACCATTCTGTTTTCTCCTTTGCTGAGTTTTTTGTTGGCTTTGTTATGTCGAAAGTACACGATTTTTTGCCAAGCGGTCACATGCCTTGGGGTCGGAACGGCGTTTTTTGCGTGTGTATTGTTATGGATGGACCTGGGGCCAAGTCTTTCTTTTTCCATCAATTTATTGCCCTGGATAAAGGTTGGAAATTTTCAGGCGCATTGGGGGATTAATTTTGATCCCCTAAGCATGGTTATGACAGGGATTGTGACGCTGATTTCTTTCTTGGTACATATTTATTCGCTTGGATATATGGCACATGACCAGGGGATCAGTCGATTCATGGCGTACCTAAGTTTGTTCACGTTCATGATGTTGCTTTTGGTGACCGCCCCGAACATGATGCAGCTATTTGCAGGGTGGGAGGGGGTTGGTCTTGCATCCTATTTGCTTATCGGGTTTTGGCATGAAAAACCAAAGGCATCAGCGGCCGCCCAAAAGGCCTTTATCGTTAACCGTGCAGGAGATATGGGGCTGATCCTTGGTATGTGTGCTTTGTATGCTTGGATGGGGACGCTCGATTTTTATGAAATTTTTATCCATTTGCCCGGTAAATCTGCGGCCGTTATTGATGTTGCGGGCTATGAATTCCATGCGGCAACATTAACCTGCATCCTTTTGTTTATTGGTGTCATGGGAAAGTCAGCCCAATTTGGTCTGCATACTTGGCTGCCAGATGCGATGGAGGGGCCAACCCCCGTATCGGCCCTTATCCATGCAGCGACGATGGTAACCGCTGGTATATTTTTGGTGGCACGTTTGTCGCCAGTCTTTGAATATGCTCCGCTCGCAAAACAAATCATGGTTGTCGTTGGAACGGTTACGGCATTTTTTGGGGCGACGGTTGCCCTTTCTCAGGATAACATTAAACGAATTATCGCCTATTCTACCTGTAGCCAGCTGGGGTATATGGTGGTTGCTTGCGGGTGTTCGGCCTATTCTGTGGCTGTATTTCACCTGTGCACCCATGCCTTTTTCAAGGCGCTCTTATTTTTGGGGGCAGGGTCTATTATTCATTCTATGTCTGATGAACAAGACATTAAAAAAATGGGGGGTATTTACCGGTTAATTCCCATGACCTATGGAATGATGTGGATTGGAGCCCTGGCCTTGTCGGGTATACCATTCTTTGCGGGATATTATTCAAAAGAAGCCATCTTGGATTCTGCCTTATCAACGGGACACATCGTATCCTTGTGTTTTCTGTTGGTTGTTGTGGTCTTGACCGCTTTTTACGCAGCGCGGTTACTTGTAGTTGTGTTCCATGGTCAGCACCACGCAGATGAACAAGTTATGGCCCATATCCACGAATCCCCTAAAACGATGTTGTTTCCATTGTTTGTTCTGACGCTGGGATCGTTGTTCAGTGGTTGGCTGGGGTGGCAGTGGTTCATCAAGCAACAAATGGGTTTTTCTTGGGGTCAATCCATATCCATCCCTGATGTATTGATCGATGCTGGTGGCCATGGCGGACACGGTTGGCTTTTGTCGATTGCATTAATAAGTGCTGTTGTCGGGATTGCTTTAGCTGTCTTTATTTACAACCTGAGGCCAGTTATTCAAAAAGCGATGGAGACCTCGATCCCCTATAAATTCCTTCATCACAAATGGTATATCGACGAACTTTATCAATGGATATGGGTTAGGCCCTGCATAACCATGGGGAGCATTCTATGGCACCAAGGGGATCTTCGGATTATTGATCGCCTGGGGCCGGATGGTTTGGCTAGCTTATCGCTGCGTCTATCGCTTAAAGCAAAAAATTTTCAAAGTGGGCAAATTGTTCAATATGCCTTTGTGATGTTTTTTGGGATTTTTGCCCTAACAACCATTTGTGGTCTTGTGTTCTATCATTATCAAATATTAATTTTTATCAAATCATTCTTAGGCTCGTAATGCACATCCCTCTCTTAAGCTTGATTATTTTTCTGCCTTTGGTTGGTGTTTTTTTTATTAGCACCATAAAGGTCGAGGATCAAAAGAATGCCCGGCTCTTTGCGCTTTGGATTTCTTTTGTAACATTTATATTTTCCATTTTCCTTTGGATATTTTTTGATCCCGACGATGCCAATTTTCAGTTTGTCGAATCCCATGCGTGGATTGCTGATTATGGCATTTCCTATCATATTGGGATTGATGGGCTGTCCTTGTTTTTTGTTCTGCTGTCTACGTTTTTGACGCCGCTTTGTATACTTGCCAGCTGGAACAGCATACAAAAACGCATTCGTGAATTTATGGCAGCGCTTTTATTGCTGGAAGCGCTTTTGTTGGGGGCTTTTTGCGCCATTGATGTTTTTCTTTTTTACATTTTTTTTGAAGGGGTTTTGATCCCCCTTTTTCTTATCATTGGCGTTTGGGGTGGGGATCGTCGCGTTTACGCCAGTTTTAAATTCTTTTTATTCACACTTTTGGGTTCAGTTTTCATGTTGCTGGCACTTATGAAGTTTTATACCGATGCGGAAATATGGTCGGGTGTTGTGGAACTCTCGGCTCTAAAATTATCTCTCTCCACGCAAAAATGGATATGGTGGGGATTTTTTCTGGCCCTGGCTGTCAAGATTCCCATGTGGCCAGTTCATACGTGGTTGCCCGATGCCCATGTGGAGGCCCCAACGGCAGGTTCGGCCATTCTGGCGGGGGTCCTTTTAAAACTGGGTGGATATGGCTTTTTAAGATTTTCTATCGCTTTGTTACCAGAGGCAAGCCATTTTTATGCTCCGTTTATCATGAGTCTGAGCGTTATCGGGATTATCTATACGTCCCTGATTGCTCTGGTTCAAACGGATATTAAAAAAATTGTCGCCTATTCATCCGTGGCCCACATGGGGTATGTGACGCTGGGGATTTTTACCCTAACTGTCGAGGGAGTTACTGGTGCCGTCATTCAAATGATCAGTCATGGTCTGGTCTCCGCTGCATTGTTTTTTTGCGTTGGAATTTTGTACGATCGATTCCATACGCGCGATATCAGTTTCTATGGTGGCCTTGTTAAAATTATGCCCCTATTTTCTGTTTTTCTGATGATATTTATTTTGGCGTCCATCGGTTTGCCAGGGACTAGTGGATTTGTTGGGGAATTTTTAACGCTTGCTGCCACATTTAATACGGCGCCGCTTTTCGCATTTCTGGCTGTCCCTGGAATTGTGTTAAGTGCTGCATATGGGCTTTGGCTTTATAAGCGTCTTTGTTTTGGAAAGCTTTCTTCAAGCCTAGTGTCAAATAAACCCACAAAGGACGTGACAACCCTTGAGAAGGTTATTCTGGGATCGTTGGCAGCTTTGGTGTTATGGATTGGGATTTACCCAATGCCCATTTTGACCATTGTTGAAAAGCCTGTGATAAAATTATTGGGCAAAAGCATCGTCCAAAAAACCAAGACCGCGGATTTTTGATTTCCTGTGTAATCCTACGATGCAGTGGCCTGTGTATTCGCTGTCGCTTCTTTGATCACGGGCTCGGGGATAGCCGCCTCTCTTGCTGGTTCCTTTTCCGACGAAGGCTTGTCGGCCTCCTCGGAATCTTCGGATTTTTCCTCTGATGATACTCCCTCGGTTAATACGGCTTGCCCGTCATATTTTAAAACTTCCTCTGAAAGGGTGGGGGCTAGCGCTGGAAACGCCGTTGGGATCCGAACCACCTTTCCGGGTGATTTTGGATTCGACGATGGCGCGGTCAGGGTTATTAGATTGTACACGGTTGCTAACGATCGCCCGCTACCCTCCGTTGGGACAGAAAATTTTAACATAAAGGGGTTGGGGTCCTTGAGCGGGGAATACTCATTCTGTCTGGCAGCCTGTAATCGCAAAAGCCATAGCAACGACCAGCGCCCCGGAAAACGAAAGGTTGCCCTTCCTTCTTCGACGGTTAGCAGAGGTTGGCCTGGATCTTTGGCTGGCTTTGCCGGGATGGTGTCACCCTCTGCCCATCTAAAGCTTGCCTCCACGGGGTCGCCGTAAACCCAGGTTCCGTTTCTTAGTTTGTCATTTTTATCGATAATAATATCGCTGTTTGGTTTAAAGGTCCAGTCAACGATCAAATCCCCGCCTTTTTCTTTGGCTCGGTTCACATGGAAATCCATCGAGAAATTAAAGGATGGAATATCACCGGGGGCATCCCCTTTTAGGTATGACCCAAGAAATACCTTTATGTCCTGCATAGCCTGTAGGAACTGCATGGCTTCTTGGGTTGATGGTCCCAATTGATGAATCTGATCAAGGATTTCTTTTGGATTTCCGCCGGCCTTGTCATACGCCTTGAAAAATTCCCAAATGCTTTCGGGGTCAGCCTCTGCAGCGCTTAGGGAAATATTAGTTCCAACAAAGGGGAAATTATTCTTTAAGTTTTTATTGAAAAGCGACACCAGGTTTTTATAATTTTCGATCCCCTGTTGCCGTTTGAGGATTTCAGCCCTGGCGCGGATTCCCTTTTTAAGCAAACGAATCGATTCCAAGAAATAATCACCAGATTTGCTTTGAATCTCTGGCTGGGAAATCGATGTCAGGCATTTATTCACATCGTAACTGTTTAGTGTGACCAGGATGAAATCTTCCAGCGCTGTCATGGAATTACCGGGTTGTTTTTTATTGAATGCCTCCGCTTGATCGATGATGCGCTTCCAACGGTTGAGGAGATCGCGGTCGCCCTGGGCATCCAGCATGATATCGGCTGTCAAAAAACTGACCAATGGCTTTGCGAATTCCAGTGCCATATTTTGAACTTGTTGACGTTGAATGGCCAGATAGGATTTCAGATCCTCTATATCCTTGGCTGAAAAGGCCCCCATGCCAGCGCCCATTTTTCCATTCCACCAGGCAAACGTCTGGTCATTGATGGCGTATGGATTCAGCGATTGCAACATTTGCTCGACTTGTGATAGCAACCAATACGTTGTTGTGCCCAAAAAATTCCGAAGCTCAACAAAGGAATCCCCCACGGCATCATGATTCAGAATTTCCAAAAGTCGTATGAATTTGGGCGCAATATCCCGTGCATCGCTAATTTTTGATCGCAAGATTTCCTCGGCTGCTAACCCTTCGGTCATGGCGAACGGCAAATCAACAAAATTTTGTGCTTTTGACACAAGGTCAATAATCGTATATTGCAGGTTTTGACGTGCCACAAGGCGCATGTTTTCCTGGAGGATAGGGGGGAAATTCGCTAGTTCTTTTGTATTGAATTCATCATACCGCTTGCCAATGTCATAGGCCATTTGGGTCAGTTTATCATCCCAAAAAATCGTCTTTCCCTTTGGCAGCTGTGTTGCAAACGAACACGGTGCAACCGGGGCCATGTAGGGTTCGGCAAATAATGCGGTCAGGCTTTTTTCCAAAAGCACTATACCATCTGATGGAAAGGAGGGGGCTGCCGGCAAAGGTATAGCAGAAATAGGTTTTGAAAATTGTTGATTCTTTAGCAAAAGATTGAGGGACTGTAAATATTCCTTAAAGCTTGCAAATCCCATGGCTGCCCGGTCCACAAGGGTCTGCGTTACAGTTTTACCAAATAATGGGGACGAATCCACCAGATCCAAAAGATCCTCAAATTCCTTGCCTTGATTGCCCCCTGGGTTAAAAATCTCCCCATCCATCCATGTTTTGCCAGCCTCACCCAGCGATGGTCGTGCCTGGGCAAGTTCCGCTGTAAAGCGACGCAACGCGGTGATATCTGGCAATTGTTGTGAGTTTTGTTGGCCAAGGCTTTGTATAAACGTATTGATATGAACCGGCAAGCTGGATGGATTCTTTGAAAAAAGCGCGTTCAAAAAATTCTGATATAGAATATCCAGCGTTTCTTTGGCTAATTGATTATAGGGGGTCAAATCAATCGATGGGAACGGTGATTTTTGTAATGCTGTTCGAAACTTTTTATAATGGACATAAAAGGATGGCGGTAATTCCGCTTTAAATGTATACAAAACCAAATCATTTAAGTCTTTTGGATCGGCCGATTTCCGCAAATTTTCGAACGTGTTGATCTTTTTTTGAAGTGTCGCAAGGCCTTCTATGTACCGCTTCAAAAGGACATATTCCGCACTTTGCGTTGGTTGCAAAAGTTGCGTAATCGTCGTGGATTGGTCATGGGCCGTGGGGCGTAAATGTAACAGATCGCGTGCCTTAAGCAATAAATCGATATAAATCGTCCGTATAATAACCTGTTGATAGGCGATCTGCAGGGTTTTGTGAAGATCCGCCTGCAGCGGGCTAAACCAGGAACCAGGCACGAATATAGAAAAGAATTGCGTATCCTGAAGCTGGTCCATCATATTGATCAATTGGCGCGCATAATCGTTAAACAGGTCTATTGATTCCCCTGATTGACCAAGGTTTATGGTCTGCATTTCCTTGAGCGATGTGCCCATTTTCGATAACACGGGCATAATGTCATCGCGGTTTTTGGAAAACTTTTCATAGGCACTAAACAAACCGATACTGCCAATCAAAGCAAAACAAATGGTTCCTATCTTTGCACTATTGAGGGCCCTGTTCGCCGTCAAAAGCTTTCCTTTGAGGGGGTGGGCCAAGCCAGATTCGTAAAAAACTTTCTCCGATAGGAAATCTTTCAGGAAGAAAATCTTTCTTTTTCGTGTAGAATTATCCATATCACCTGTCAGGGTGGCCGCCATCGATGAATGGTCGCCATCATCTTTTGCATCCTCTGATAAAGACGAATCATCCAAAATCTTAAGCGGTGTCATTCCGCTATCCCCGCAAAAATAAAGACCGCGCAGTAAAAGCGAATCCTGAAAGGCGCTGTCCTTAAAAAGGCAATCCAGATAGATTCCCAAATTTTCTTTGACTGTTGACAATTCGCTTGGGAAAACAAATAATCCGTCATTTAAATCGCCCGAATGACCGCCCAGGTGCCCATCGGCGAACAGTTCTAATTTCAAATGCTGAAGATTGGATTCTAGGCTGGAAAAAGCTTCGTCCACCCATGATGGCGTATAGGCTGTTGTGACGGTATAGGGGGACGACCACCCAATCATATTGTTGCGATTGCTTGTTGGGATTGCGGCGCAAAAACTTTGAAATCCGGGGATTAAATCCGTTTTGGTAATCAGTACATAGACGGGCAGGCGTAACCCAAGGCTGTTTTGGGCGGTTGTCATTTTGGCGGCCAACAATTGCGCCCGGGCGTAAATTTCGTCCTTGTTAAACTTATGTCGACCATACAATTCATCTGCCGGCACTGTTAAAATGATGCCATTCAGGGGGCGCGCCGCACGATATCGGGATAACAATACCAACAGGGATCGCCAGGCATTTTGGTTTTCCTTAAGGCCAGTCTTGGCGATCAACAAGGAACCTTTAGCATCCAAAACGACCCCCTTGTTTAGGAACCACCACCGACAGTCTGGATTGGGGTTGGGTCCTTCAAATTTGGGTTGAAGGGCTGGCATGTTGAGTTCGGAATTTTCAAAAAAGGAGGTTTTTCCAGATCCATCAGCGCCAATCAATAAATACCAAGGAAGCTGATATTTATAGTTATAGGAATTAAGGGATTGTTTTAAAAAATCCAGCGCTTTTAAAAAGGAGAGACTGAGGGGGCTGACCTGAAAAAACCCTTTTTTGGATAGGAATTCGCTGATCCAGACACCTATGGGGGGGAGGTCGGTATCTTGGTCTGATGATTCTTCGTCCGTGGCGTTTGCCCCCGATGCAGGGGCGGTTTGCTTTTTGGCGGATCCCCGTCGCATGCCCCAGATCACCAATGCGATTGTCAAAATCATAACGATCAACGCAATGATCAGCAAGACAATGATGACAAACGGGACAGATGAAAAGGTATGCTGAATGGAATCAGCCATATTTTTAAGCAGAGCAAGCAAAGACTGTATCATTTATGCCTCAATAAAGTGAGTATTCCCAGCTACCCCTATGGTTAAAAACTGGTTAAGAATATGATACAGGTATTTTGTGTCCTCGTATAAGGCAAATTCCTTGTTTCTGCGGAATATGTAGCCTGAGCTCGGGTTATGCAAGCTTTGGAAGGCATAGGGGGCGCTTTGAATCAGCCTTGATAAAATCAATAAGGTAAAGAACTTCGGGTCCATAATGGTGGCTATCTAGCGATAGTTTTTCTATGCGCTTCGCAAGCGTTTCATCCTGATTGACCCCAAAAAGCTGGGTATAAATATTCATAAGCTGTTGAATTGATTTCGCCGAAAAGCCACGACGCCGCAAGCCAATGATATTGAGCCCCTGAAGAGAGGCGCGTTCTCCCATAACCGTGCCATAGGGGATAACATCCTTTTCAACCGCTGACATTCCGCCGATAATTGCATGCTTTCCAATTCGAACAAATTGATGGACGGCCGAAAGACCACCGATAATCGCATGATCCTCCACCGTTACATGTCCAGCAAGGGCGACATTGTTGGCCAAAATGACATGGTTTCCAACGCGGCAATCGTGGGCAATGTGGGCCCCAACCATCAGCAGGCAATGATCGCCAACCTCCGTCAGCATACATCCCGTTTCGGTTCCGGGATGAATGGTCACATATTCGCGGATGGTTGCATCAGTGCCGATGATGGTACTGGAAGCCTCGCCATGATATTTCAAATCCTGTGGTGGATGCCCAAGTGATGCAAACGGGTAGATTGTGGCCCTGTCCCCGATGGTTATATCGCCAGCCAGCGAGACATGGGAAATCAACCGGCAATCTTTGCCAAGCTTGACCTTTGGCCCGATGCAACAATAGGGGCCAACGAAAGTGCCGTCCCCAATGATGGCGCCATCTTCGATAATAGCTGTTGGATGAATTTGACTTGTGTTCATTTTGCTCATGATTTTACTCTACGAGCATTGCAGAAAACAGGGATTCACAAACAAGCGCACCATCCACAAAGGCTTCGCCCTTAAATTTCCAAACGGGTCCGCGTCTTCTTTCTTTTGATACTTTCAGATGTAAAACATCACCAGGGACAACGGGTTTTCTGAATTTTGCTTCATCAACAGTCATGAAATAGACCCCTATATTCATTCCATCTGGAGGCATGATCCCTTTTTCTTTGTCAACAAGCACGCCTTTTGTGACAAGCGCTGCTGCTGTTTGTGCCATGGCTTCTATGATCAGAACGCCTGGCATAATTGGCTTTCCGGGAAAATGTCCCTGAAAGTAATTTTCATTCACAGATACATTTTTAATGCCAACAGCGCTTTCGCCGGGACAAACATCGATCATGCGATCAATCATTAAAAAGGGATAGCGATGAGGAATTAATAATTTAATCTCATTAATATCGATGTTGTATAATTCAGTCGGTGTTTTTTCAATGGACGGTGTGCTCATTATTTCTTTCCCTTAATTAATTGATTTAACGCAATGGTTTGACGATGCCAATCCCGAATGGGGATGCCTGGCGCGCCGGCAATTGTTTCACCCTTGGCAATGTTTTTCATGATCCCGCTTTGGGCGGCAATCCGAGCACCATCACCGATAGTCAGATGTCCCGCAATGCCAACCTGGCCGGCTACGATCACAAATTGCCCAAGCTTACTGCTGCCTGCGATTCCGGCTTGTGCCACCAGGACAGAATTATCCCCGACGACAACATTGTGGGCGATTTGTACTAGGTTGTCGATTCGAACGCCATTTCCAATAACCGTATCGACAAGGCTACCCCGATCAATGGTTGTGTTCGCGCCAATATGGACATTATTCCTGATAACAACCTGCCCCAGCTGGGGAATATCGAAATGCCCAGCTGCATCCATGTGAAAACCAAAACCTGGCTGACCGATTTTGGCCCCTGGTTTTATAAATACGTCGTTTCCCAAAATGCTGTGACTGATTGTGACATTTGATTCTAGTACGCAATTATTCCCCAGGATGCAGCCGGATTCGATACTTGTAAAGGATTTGATTTGACATCCATCACCAATCACAACATCGTCCCCAATTGTGACAAAATCGCCGATGGTGCAGTTTAACCCGATCTGTGCGCTTTTGCTGATGGATGCTTTTTCGGAAATAAATCCGCCCCCTGAGGCAACTGAATAAAACTGCTGTGCAATTTTTCCATAGGCTCTATAAGGATTTTGAATGACCAGGGCAATGGTCGTTGGCGGCACGTGGTGTGCGTGTTCGGCTGAGACAATGCATAGGCCAGCTTTTGTGTGCTGTAGGTCGGTTAAATATTTGGCATTGTGAAAACAACTAACATGCGAAGGTTCGGCGCTATCCAATGGCGAAACATCATCAAACAGGGGTGTGAGTTCGGGGGCTTTTGGGGGTGATATGCCCAGGATCTCGCAAATAGCGGATAGCGACAAAGGGGTTGGTTTTTTAAAAAAGCGCCTATTGATTGTTTGGGTGTTTGACATCTTTGTTTCGCTTTTCTTGTTTCTTACTCAAGTTCCGGAAGGGTTATTTTCTCTAACTTTTTATTCAATCGTTTAATTGTTTCATCGGTGATATCCAAAAAATCATCAACATACAAAACGGCTTCTGTTCCCTGGATGTTGGAATTTAGAACAAGATTAACACCTTTTTCACGTGCAATCATGGAAATTATATCATATAGCGAAGTTTCCACCCGTTCCATGAGTGCGCCAAATTGCTTGTTTAATTTTTCTTGTTTTTGTCGAACGTGTTGCTCTAGTTCAGCTACTTTCTTGTCGAACTGAATTTTTCTTTTTTGACGATCTTCTGATGACAGCTTGCCCTTTTTAATTTCTTCCATTTGTTTTCTGAGGGATGTCTCCTGGGCCAAGATTTCCTTATGAGATTGCGTGTGTTGTTCCTTTAAAAGGTTCCCAACTTTCACAAATGGCTCTGCTTCGTTTTTTATTCGGGGGCTATCAATAACGGCAACAAAGGCACCCTGCCTTTTTAGCGTACTTTTATAAACTGAAAATGCGCTATAGAAACCATAAAACAATAAAGCCAGGCAACCGGCACTAATGCCGATTGCAATCGCTGTTCGTTTATTCCGCATTGATAACCATAGTCAAGATGTCTTGGTTTATTGATACAGGGTTATGATGGCGGAACGATTGAACCAACAGTGTCAAAAAATCCTTTTCATACAATTGATCAATGTTTTTGGTGAACGTATCAAGTTTTGCCTTGTCCACTGTAAATGGATTCGTTTTTTGCAGCATGAGGATAAAAAATCCATCAGCTCCTTGCCCAGATGCAGTCTGGTTTGGTGCTAGCAAGAGCCCCTTGTGGATCAGGTCAGTGGGGATATCCGATTTTTTGTCAGCCTTGTTGGTGGCTTCGATTCCAATGCGGCTATATGTGTGATTGGATGTCAGCGTCAAGCCATGTTGACTTGCCAGTTTACTGAAATCCATAAAAGTCTTTGCGTTTTGAGCAATAGAATTGGCCAGTTTGGCAGCTTCTTTTAATTTACGATCTTTGATCCAATCTTTTAGAATTGTTTCCTTGATGTTTGCTTGTTCAGGAACATGGGATGCTGTGATTTTTTCGACGCGCAAGATAAAGGATCCGCCACCACCGCCTTGGGTGTTTGGAATATCGATCGCGGCGCTTTCACCTCCCTCGTTAAGGGTGAAAGCGTTTTCTGCAATCAGCTTCATCGTTTCGGGGGATAAATCTTCCACGGCTGGCTTTCCTGCAGTGTTTTGCCCTTGCTGATCAAGATCAACGGACTCAATAGGCAGGTTGTGTTGCTTGGAAACCTCGGCCAGGCTGGCGCCGCCGGCTAGGGTGTCTTCTATTTTATTTTTGATGTCCTGAATATGGGCATCAAAGTTTTTTGCATATAAATCAGCAATGATCTTTTCGCGAACTTCTTTTAAAGGTTGGGCGCGTTTTGGTTCAATTTTTGTTGTTTGATAAATGTCGAACCCTGTAGCCGTTTCAATCACGGGGGAATAGGCACCAACATCCAATGAAAATACGGCGTCAGCCGCAACATCAGGCAGGTTGCTTTTTTCAATCATGCCAAGATCATTCAGCTGACCCCCATGGATTTCGCGAATTACCGTTGTGATTAACTTTCCTTTTTTCAAAAGATCCAAAGCTTTTTCTGCTTGGTCCCTGGAGGCATAACTCAGGCGCTTGATGGATCGCTGTTCTTTTTGCGTGAATTCATCCAGGCGTGCATCGTATTCTGCCTGTATATCAGTCTCGTTTAGCGGGGTGGATCGTGACAGAGTTTTAGGCGTAAGCAGAACCAAAGTAACCCGACGGAATTCGGGAACCCCATAGTTTTGCTTGTTTTGTTGATAGAAAATAGTTAGCTCTTCCTTTGTTGGAATTACATCCAATTTTATTTTCTCAAAGGGAATAGATATTGCTGCAAATACTTTTTCTTCGGTCAGTGCTTTAAACAAAAGGTCTTTATAGCTGTTTGTTAATTTTGCCCCCATAACCAACGGACCCACAAGTTGTTGGGTCAAAAGGTTATGCCGGATATTTTGAATGAATTGTGATTCCGTCAAATGACTTCCGCTTATGGCTTTTGAGAAAAGCTGCTTGTTGAATGTGCCGTCTTGTTGGAAAACGGGCATAGAATGAATGTAGGATCGCACTAACATATCGGATGCAAACAGGTTATGGCGTTTTAATTCCTGATCCAGTGTTGCTTGGTTAATCAAATTATCCAGTACATGTGTGTGAATTCCCGCTTGCTTTAATTGTTCAGAAGTCAGCTTTCCTTTTGATGCTTCTTGAATGCGGGAGATTTCTTGACGCAATGCATGGGAATAGTCATCATAGGTGATCGAATGACTGCCGACCTTGGCAATGGGGCGCATTGCGCTATATCCCCTGATGACGTCGCCGATTCCCCAAATGACAAAACTGGCGATGATTGCGCCAAACAAAACCTTAACAAACCATTTTCCGGATTGCTCTCTCAGAGATTGCAGCATACGATATCTTTATGAAGATGAAAACATTAGGATCAGTCTAATCAAATTAACGGGTCCAGACAATAAAATTATCTTTTTTGTGCAGTGTGTTAACTCAGCACCATTTCCGTTTTGATGAAGTCACGAAAGACATGGAGTTTTTTGGAGCCTGCAAATGACTTTGGATAGACCAAATAGGCATCCACCGTTGGGCATTTGAGCTTGGGAAACAGGCAAATCAATTCAGGGTTATCCCGGGCGATGAATTCAGGCAAACAGGCAAGGCCCAGCCCGTTTTTAACGCATTGCAAAATACCATAGGCGTTATTGATGATCAAAAAAGGGTTGCGTATTGTGCCTGCTTTAGCGCCAACACCCAAAATCCAATTGACATTTTCCACGGGGGCCCGTGTATATCCACCAAAAACGATCAGCCTGTGCTTGTCTAGGTCTTCGGGTTTTTGGGGTGTTCCGTGTTGTGCCAAGTATTCTGGGCTTCCGTATAATTTTAGGGAAAAACTAAACAGCTTTTCCGAAATCAGATTTTGATCAGCCTCAGGATGACCCAAGCGAATGGCAATGTCGGCTTCCCGAGTGGAAAAATCCACCTCTTCATCAGTTAAAACGATTTCTAAATTCAGATCAGGGCAAAGTTGAAAAAAACGATGCAATCGTGGAGCAAGCCATACCGATCCCATGGCAACGCTTGTGGATATTTTCAGGTTCCCTTTTAAAGAAGAATAATTATCCGTTAATTGACTGGTCATTGTGGATATTTGTGTGTAAATTCCACGCGTGACTTTTAATAAACTTTCCCCCTCGGCCGTTAGCACCAACCCCCTGGCATGACGTTGAAAAAGGGGGACGGAAAGGGATTCTTCCAGGGCACTAATCTGGCGACTGACAGCCGATTGACTTAGGTTTAGGCTATATCCTGCATGTGTCAGATTTTTTGCTTCGGCAACGATGTGAAAAATCCTAAGCCTATCCCAATCCATGATTGCTCCCATTCATAATTTTTTATTAAATAATTTCGTTCATATTTACTTTTTATAAACGTATTAAACCTATTGTATATAGTATATCAATTTTATTGGTGTATTAATTATGCATATATTGGTGATAATATTGCTTTTTACAGTATCGGGCATAACTGGTCAAGCGACATCCTATTTTGAGGAGGAAGAGCTGCAATCCACATGCCAACCCCTCTATATGGTTTACAAAGAAGATCATATCTTAACGGATCGTTCGTTTTTAGAATTAGCGAATTTTGATTATAGTCGGAAAATTGCTTTATGTGAATTAGATAACCTTCGCCAAGAAAATGCCATTAAATTACAGGACATTTTTTCTGTTAGCGACATCACATTTTCTGTGATCGAGGATCAATCGACAGTTCATTATGAAAGCTGGATGCATACAGATCTAAATATTCATGATAGCTTTACAATGAAACGCAAGGAATCTTCTGCATGTTTGGAGTTATCTGAAATTGCTGCTTTTCTTAAGGAATGCTACAAAGATAACGTTTCTCATAGTTTTCAGCATATTTGTAACAAGGAAAACGACATGAACCTTCTTCGGCTGACGCTTACCGACCATTTTGTGAAATGGCCCCATAAATATTCAGACCTACCAGAATCTGAAAAATATACCTATTTTGATATAAAGCTGACTGTTCATATTGATTACCATATTGCGCCATAGGGTGATTATGTCGGATGATGGGGAAATATGTTTCCCGCAAAGGAATTAGCGGAATGAACGAAAAGAATAAACTTACTAGTATTGTACCCGGAGGGGATCGCGTGGCCATGCCCGAAAAGCATCCATTTCACCTTGTTGATCCCAGTCCTTGGCCATTTGTGGCGGCGTTATCGATTCTTGTGCTGGGCATAGGGGCGGTTTTGTCCATGCATAAAATTGATCACGGGGTATTCGTGTTGGGGGTGGCGCTTTTGGTGGCGACCTTTGTTGGCTGGTGGCGTGATGTTTTGATGGAAAGCAATACCTCGGGGGCCCACACGCAAGCTGTCCAAAATGGCTTGAAGATTGGGATGGGGTTGTTTATCTTTACAGAGGTGATGTTTTTTGGGGCTTTCTTTTGGGGATATTTCCACATTGCCCTGGATCCGGGGGATGTGATTGGTGGCGTTTGGCCCCCCAAGGGGATTATTACAATTGATCCCTTTGATTTGCCCTATTTGAATACGTTGCTTTTATTGTTATCGGGAACATCCATAACATGGGCCCATCACGAGATTTGTTTGGGTCGCATGTCCGATGCGATCAAGGGGTTGGCCGTTACCATTTGCCTTGGGGTGGTTTTTACGATTGTTCAGGCCCTTGAATACAGTCATGCCCCTTTTGGATTTAGCGGCGGTATTTACCCATCTTTGTTTTATATGGCAACGGGAATTCATGGCGCACACATAATTATTGGAACAATATTCTTGATCGTTTGTTGGGCTCGAACGAAAAATGGTGAATTCACAGCCACCCACCATGTCGGGTTCGAGGCTGCCGCCTGGTACTGGCACTTTGTGGACGTTGTGTGGTTGTTTTTATTTGTGTCTATTTATTGGTGGGGATATGTACCGTTCATGGGGTCATAGAGTAATCCCCTCTATCTTCTCGCCTCCCTTAAGCCTTCCTGGAGCCATGTATCATTTTAGTAGGTAATACCATTTTCAATAAATCTTCATGAGTTCGGGATGATTCCTGGATTGCTTTGTCGGGCCTCGCCCTCCGCGCAATGACGTTGTCATGGCGAGCCGACGAAGGCGGCGTGGCCATCCAGAAAACTCACTAATAATTTGTGAAAATGGTATAATCAATAAATAACCCCGGTTCAATATAAAAATCCCGATTGTGCATCCAAAGAAATTGGGCAGTCTACTGGAATCAGTGTTTCAATTGTCTTTAAATATTTAAAACGAATAGGTATATACCCAAGCTAAATGAAAATGCTGATTTTATATTTAATCCTTGTTTCATAAACGGCGACAAAAAATCCTTAAATAAGCGGATTTGTTATCTTGCTTCTAAAGCAAAGTTATTTCATAAAATTTCAACATTTCCATTTGTCTTGGGCATAACTCGAAGAGAGACAACGCTCCTCATTGAATGCTGATCGGTCGCTGTCTATCAGACTTGTGAGAAAATATAGTATTTTCCTGCAAAGTCAATAGACAACAGGATAGATTCCTGGATGGCCACGTCGGGCTTCGCCCTCCTCGCCATGACGTCATGGCGAACGAACGAAGAGAGTGTGGCCATCCAGAAAGCTATTTCTCTATTGATCACGTAGAAAAACACTATAGCATGGTATCTCCTTGTTATTTATGATCATTTTTTTCTAAGCTGTCTATTTTTTCTGACATAGCCTTCTCAAAAGCCCTGTCAAAGCCTTCTTTTTGTATTGTGCTATAGTGATCATTGATGGGTCTAGAAATCCTATCAATGGCGTCGCTGTCATACAATGCTTCTTTTTCATCACGTACAGGTTTAATTTTTAACTCCCACGCTTCTTGTATGGCTTTGATTTCTGCGGATATTTTAGAAAGCTTTTCTTCTGTTGCCGCTTTTTCGTCATCAATAGGTTTTTTCAGTGCAGCAATTTCATCATTAAGAACCGCTATTCTGGGTTCATTTTCCACGGCCGTTTTTGCCTGGATTTCTTTTTGTAATTTTATCATATCTTCTTTTGCTTGCGTGATTGGTTCATAAAGAGTGCTTTTTTTAACCTGTTCAAGTTGTTGTCTCAGTTCATTAAATTTGCTTAAATATTCCTGATTGCCATAGAATCTTGCTATAGCGGCCAAACTATCATCCCCCATCCCCTCTCGTAAATGAATATAACCGCTCATTTCCCCCTTCCCCATATCACCAGGAACAAACACAAGAGCGTTGTCATCTAGATCAGGGTTGCGCCCTTTGAGACAGTTATCCATCAATTTCGTCCTATAGAACGATATTATGCGCTCGAGATCTCTGACTTCCTTAGAATTTTCTACAGATTTTTCAATGTCACGGACCTGCTCAACGAGAGCCAGATATTGTGGATTTGTTTTATATCCTTCATTATTTTCTAATTCAATCTGTTGCACTTCTTGTTCTTTTTTATAAACATCTTCCGGGTATAGGCTCTTTTTCCAATGATCCCGCTCATAATGCCGGTTCATCTCGTCTAATTTTTGCTGCAGCGAATCGCGCTGTTCTATGAGAGGCCCAAACCCGTCAACTCCTTCCTCGGATAGTTGCATGAATTGTTGCTTAGCCCTGGTAAAACCGGGTAATTGTTGAGCGAGGGCATCTGCCACTGCTGCTTCTCTTTGTTTGCCTAAATCCTGAATGAGCTCGGATGAATCTCTTCCCGCTCTATGTTCAAGTTCCCTAACTGCAGCCCCCTCTTCACGTTGATTTATAACTCTTGGTTGTTGCATGGCATGAACATCGTGCATATTCGTTGCAACTATAGCGCCAATAAAAAACAAATTTTTCATAAATTGTCTCCTTAATAGGGTGATAAATAAACATAACCTCTAATTACAGAGTAAAATAATAATTCGAATATAGCAAGAAAATATTAATCACTATACTTCATTAAGAAGAATACCTATCGACTCCTGTATGTCATCTTGCCAAAACAAAACAATTTTTTGACATTATAATCAAATTATTTAGGATCGGATATGCTAACGATGTTAAATCACGGTATTGTTGATCGGGCATCCTCGATCGTTAAACTAACCTGTTCTTGTCCATTCCAGCTGTCCAATCGGATAGTTCCGGCTATATCGACGGGGATTTTGCTTGCCCCTTCCAGCAGATCCCCAAGTGGCGTGTTTTTAGCCCGAAATGCGATGGCCTTGATCCGTTTTCCTGTTGGATCCTGAAGCTGACAGCTTAGGTGATTGGCGCCAACAACTTTCGAAAAAGGGATCGTTACTTGGCTAAATGCAAACCGCGGGGTGGAATTTCCATTGCCGTATGGTTCTAGCTTTTGCATTGATTTCAGCAGCTCCGTTGTGGCACCAGCAAGCGATAAATATCCATCCAATTTCAGAATCGGTGTTACGGTTTCGATTTGTTTACCCAAATGATCATTCAGAAAATCGTAAAACGCATCAAACTGCAGGCGATTGACCGTGAATCCGGCCGCCATGGCATGTCCGCCACCCTTTTCCAGCAGCCCCAAATGCACGGCAACATGCATGGATGCACCCATTTCCACGCCATAAATGGAACGGCCTGACCCCTTGCCAACGTCATTATCAAACGCCACAACACATGCCGGGCGATTGTACCGTTCTTTTAGGCGGCTGGCGACGATGCCGATCACGCCGGGATGCCATCCATCATTCCCGACCAATAGAATCGGATTTTTATCCAGGTTTTTCGATTCTATTAATTCAATGGATTCCTCCAGGACTTGTTTTTCGATTTCCTGTCTTTGCACATTATAGTCATGCAGACTTTTGGCAATTTTTTGTGCCTCCAACGAATCGCTGGTTGATAACAGGCGACTGCCTAAATCAGCTTGCCCAACGCGGCCGCCGGCATTAATGCGCGGACCCAGAACGAACCCCAGGTGATAGGCGGAAATTGCTTCGGAAACGCTGGCCACATCTGCCAGTGTAGCAAGCCCAAGGTTACCTCGTTTTTTGAAAACTTTTAATCCTTGGCTGACAATGGCGCGGTTTAGACCCGTCAATGGCATCACATCGCAAACGGTCCCCAATGCAACCAAATCCAGATAATTCAGCAGATTTGGTTCTGGCGTAGTTTGAAACCACCCCTTTTGACGCAGGGCCCGTTGCACGCCCACCAGGAATAAAAACGCAACCCCAGCCGCACATAAATGACGCATGTTCACACTGTGTGTGGTTTCGGGTGTTGGCAAATCCTGATCCAGGCGGTTGGGATTGATAACGGCGACGGCCTGGGGTAAGGCTGCCTCTGCACTGTGGTGGTCAAGCACAATCACATCCAGCCCCAAAGAATGGGCGTGCGACAGCGGTTCAAACGACGTCGTTCCACAATCAACCATCAGGATAAGATTCGTCCCTTGTGTGTGCAATTGTTCCAATGCCTGGCTATTGGCGCCGTACCCTTCCTCGATACGGTCGGGAATATATAAACCGATGGGATGTCCGATATCGTGGAAATAGCGCCGCAACAGGGACGATGCCGTTGCCCCATCAACATCATAATCGCCGTAAACAACGATTTTTTCTTTTTTATCCAGGGCGCAAAGAACCCGATCAACCGCCTTGTCCATATCAAGCAAGCTGGATGGATCGGGTAAAAGGTCGCGCAAGGTTGGGGTCAGGTATCCCGAAACAGTTTCGGTTATGATGCCCCTGCCAACCAAAAGGCGCGCCACGATTTCTGGCAAGCTATGGCTTTGGGTGATGCTCCAGATATGGCGTTCATCCGCGGGGCGAAGCTGCCATAATTTCCCCGTAACAGACAGGGGCTGATTATTAGTCTGCATTCATCATCATTTTGGCAAAATCCTCTTTTTTCAAGCTGGCGCCGCCTACCAACACACCATCAACATTGGGAATCCCCAGGATTTCTTTGTAATTGGCGGCTGTCACAGACCCACCATAAAGCAATCGACAATCCAGACCAAGGTTTTGCCTTAAAAACTGATGAACTTCGGCGATATTTTCCGGCGCCGCTGTTTTGCCAGTACCGATGGACCAAATGGGTTCATACGCAATAATGATGCGGGTGCTTTTTTCTGGTAAAGATTCCGTGACCTGTTGCGCCAAAAATTCCAGCGTTAGGCCACTTTCCCGATCAGCCAGATTTTCGCCAATGCATATAATGGGGGTCAGGTTGCAATCGATTGCGCGCTGGGCTTTTTCCCGGACCAATGCGTTGCTTTCTGCATGATATTGGCGGCGTTCCGAATGACCAACAATCGCGTATTGGCAGCCAATATCGGCCAGTTGTTGCGCGCTGATGTTTCCGGTGAATGCGCCCGAAGCCTGGGGGTGGCAATCTTGTGCACCAAGGCCTAAAAGTGGGGAGGATATAAGATTTTTGCACGCCTCCAAATAGACAAATGGCGGACAAACAACAGTTGGATTAACAATCTGCTGATTGTTCCAGAATGATACAGTTTCCTTTATGAACGACAAAGATCCATTCATCTTCCAGTTGCCAACGATCAGGGGCTTATTCGGGGTCATAAAATTGTTATCCTTGCGAAAAAATGGTTCCTTAGTATAATGATTTTTATCACAAAAAATAAAGATGAATGAAAAATTTCAGGAGTATTAATGATGGATCGCGACGATACCTTAATAAAGGAAATGCATTTGGATGACGAAATGGTCGAGTTGCAGGCCCACGACATAGAATTAGTTGAGGAGGTCACCCCCCAGCAACAGATAGAGGATCTCACCAGTCAACTGGACGCCATGCGGGACAATTGGTTGCGGTCCATGGCAGACAGTGAAAACATCAGAAAGCGGGCACAGCGCGAAAAAGAAGATGCGATGAAATATGGGGTTATTTCCTTTGCGCGCGATATGGTGGGAATCGCTGATAACCTGAGTCGTGCCTTGCAAAGCTGTCCCCAAAGCACGGATGAGGGTTTGCCCGATTCCATTAAATCGTTGGTTGTGGGCGTTGATATGATCGCGCGGGAAACCCTGGCAGCTTTTGAAAAGCAGGGAATTAAAAAAATCTCTCCGTTGAATGAAAAGTTCGATCCAAACTTTCACCAGGCTATGTTTGAAATCGAAACCAACGATCAACCTGTTGGCACGGTGGTTCAGGTTCTGCAAGAAGGGTACATGTTACATGACCGTTTATTGCGCGCCGCTATGGTTGGTGTTGCAAAGGCGGTCGTTGTTCCAACAGAAATCTTGGCAGACTAAGATGCTGCCCGTGCTAACCGATCGTTAATCGCTATGCCCAATCCTTGTTCGGGGATGGGCATAATCGCAATGCCGCTGTAATGATCGGCCCGGTCAACGCATCGCAGGGTTTCAAACAAATTGGCTGCAGCCTCTGCCAGGTTTCCGCTGGGGCTGAGGTTTGCCGCGATATCTTTTGGTGAATCGGGGCCGAACCCAATAAAAGCTTCGCCCCTGTGTGACGTGTCCGCATTTAACCGGAGGGGGAGGGATGGCGAATAATGCCGTTTCATCATGCCGGGGGCTTTGATGGCTGCCGATGGCGCGTGCCTTTGAATGTGCTTGCCCAGTGCGATTTCTAACTCTTCTGTGGTGGTGCCGCCTGGTCTTAGCAGAACTGGATTCTCGCCAGATAAATCAAGGATGGTGGATTCAACCCCAACCGCACAGGGGCCGCCATCCAAAATAAGTGGGACCTTGTCGCCCAATTGGTGGTGGGCCGCCTGGGCTGTTGTCGTGCTGAGTGAATTCGATATATTCGCACTGGGCGCGGCCAATGGTTTTTCAAATGCTGCCAACAGTTGCAGGGCGATGGGATGACCCGGAATGCGGATCGCGATTGTATCAAGTCCGGCGGTTGCGAGTTCGGAAATTGGTGCGCCCTGTTTTTTGTTTAACACAAGGGTCAATGGCCTGTGGTTGGGGCCGGGCGTCCAGAATTGCGCAGCAATCGCCAGGGCATCATCCGTAAAATCCGCATATAATTGTGCTGCTTCTAGGCTGTGCACGTGAACGATCAGCGGATTAAACTGCGGCCGACTTTTTATTTCATAGATTTTTGCAATGGCCAGGCCGTTTGTTGCATCGGCTGCCAATCCATAAACCGTTTCGGTTGGCATGACAACGACGTTACCCTGGGATAAAAGGGTTACGGCTTGTGTGATTTCCGGAAAACTGGTTTCCTTGTCATCCTCCATAGATTCCATGGTCAAACCACAGGATGATGGGGAGGGGTTGTTTTGCATCAGATATTCAGAGATAAGGGTGTTGGGCATTTCTGTATTATTTGAATTTTGTTGCAGACGTTATGACGACTATATACTCAACCCCCTTGCGATAGGTCAATAAAATAGGGTAAGGCAATATCTTTTCTGTAAACAAAATTGATTTTACCTTCTTTAAATTCTGACGATTTGGGCGCATCATTAATCTATCCGTATAATGAAAACACAAAAAAAGGACAGAAACATGAACGCGGTCATCGAACTTCCGACAACCGAAAAGTCCTGGCGTAACTTTAAGGGAGAGGACTGGAAACAGAAAGTCGACATGCGCGATTTCATCCAGAAAAATTACACGCCTTATGATGGCGACGAATCCTTTCTTGTGGGGCCGACCGCTCGTACCAAGGGCGTTTGGGAAAAACTTCTGCCCTTGCTGGAAAAGGAACGCGAGAAGGGCGTCTTTGATATTTCGACTGACAAGCCCGCAAGCATCACCGCGCATGCGCCAGGCTATATCGACAAAGACAATGAAATTATCGTTGGTCTGCAAACCGACGAGCCGTTGAAGCGCGCCATCATGCCAAACGGTGGGTTGAGGACTGTACAATCGAGTTTTGATGCCTATGGCTATCAAATGGATCCAATGGTTCAAGAAATCTGGACCAAATACAGAAAGTCGCATAATCAGGGTGTGTTTGATGTTTATAGCCCCGAAATTGGTGCAGCCCGAAAATCGGGAATCATTACTGGTTTGCCCGATGCCTATGGCCGTGGTCGCATCATTGGTGACTATCGCCGCGTTGCGCTTTATGGCACCGATTTCCTGCGTCAGGACAAGCTGCGCGACTATCATGAACTCGACGACCAGCCATTTGATGATAAAATCATCCGCTTGCGCGAAGAATTATCAGAACAACATCGTGCTTTGGATGAATTAAGGCAGATGGCGGCGTCCTATGGCTTTGACATCGGTCGTCCGGCGGAATCTGCACGCGAAGCGATTCAGTGGACCTATTTTGCTTATCTTGCTGCCGTCAAGGAACAGAACGGCGCAGCGATGTCGATCGGCCGTATCTCGACCTTTCTTGATATTTATATCGAACGCGATCTGTGCGAGGGCAATATTACAGAGGAACAAGCGCAAGAAATGATTGACGATTTAGTCATCAAGCTGCGCATTGTCCGTTTTCTGCGTACGCCCGATTATAATGCTTTGTTCTCTGGTGATCCGACATGGGTCACTGAATCCATCGGCGGCGTTGGTCTTGACGGCCGTTCTTTGGTGACCAAGAACAGCTTTCGCTTTCTACATACGCTTTACAATCTTGGCGCTGCGCCGGAACCGAATTTAACGATTCTATGGAGCGTGCAACTACCCCGCGGATTCAAAGAATATGCGACTAAGGTATCGGTTGAAACCAGTGCAATCCAGTATGAAAATGATGACATCATGCGGCCACAATGGGGGGATGATTATGGAATTGCTTGCTGTGTGTCGGCAATGCGTATCGGTAAGCAGATGCAGTTCTTTGGTGCGCGGGCCAATCTGGCCAAGGCTATTCTTTACGCCATTAACGGTGGTGTTGATGAAAAGTCGAGCAAGCTGATCGCCAAAGGGTTCGAACCAATCAAGGGCGACGTGTTGAATTATGATGAAGTCATGATGAAGCTCGACCAGATGATGGACTGGCTCGTCAAGACCTATGTGAAGGCGCTGAACTGTATCCATTATATGCACGATAAATATGCCTATGAACGTATCGAAATGGCGCTCCACGATCGCGACATTCTGCGCACCATGGCCTGCGGCATCGCGGGACTATCGGTCGCGGCGGACTCTCTGTCAGCCATCAAGTACGCCAAGGTTTCGGTTATTCGCAATGAACAAGGGCTGGCTGTCGATTACAAAATCGAAGGCGATTATCCGGCTTACGGCAATAATGATGACCGCGCTGATCAGATCGCCGTTAACCTCGTCAAGAGTTTCATGGACAAGCTCAAGGCACAGCCTTATTTCTATCGGGATGCCACGCCGACACAGTCGGTGTTGACGATTACATCAAACGTTGTATATGGGAAAAAGACTGGCAACACGCCCGACGGTCGCCGTGAAGGTGTGCCATTTGCTCCCGGGGCAAATCCCATGAACGGGCGCGATGTGGAGGGATTTGTTGCCGCCGGCGCATCCATTGCAAAAATCCCTTATAGTTGTTCCTTGGATGGTATCAGTTGGACGGCTTCGGCTACACCCGATGCGCTTGGTCATTCGCTGGAGGAACGCAAATGTAACCTTGCTAATTGCCTCGACGGATTTGTTGAGGCAGGCGGGTTCCATATCAACGTCAACGTCTTCAACCGTCAAATGTTGGAAGATGCAATGGAACATCCGGAACTCTATCCCCAGGTAACGGTGCGCGTGTCGGGCTATGCGGTAAATTTTGTCAAGCTGACGCGCGAGCAGCAGCTGGATGTTATCAGTCGCACATTCCACCAGAGCATATAGCAATATTTATCTGAGTTCGACGTAAGAATCCCAAAAAGCATTGTTGAGCCTGGTGCTTTAAGGCCTGGATTGCTTTGTCGGGCTACGCCCTCCGCGCAAAGACGTCATTGCGAGGAGCGAAGCGACGAAGCAACCCAGGATTGTCCTGGAAAAGACGAGGTTTTTAGGGATTGTTACGTCGAGCTCAGATACAAGGTTATTTAAATTCTAAGGAAATATAAAATGCTAGAAGGTTATTTTCATTCCATTGAAACAGCGGCTGCGGTTGACGGGCCAGGTATGCGCTTTGTCTATTTCATGCAAGGCTGTTTGTTTCGGTGTCAGTATTGTCATAATCCTGATACGTGGAAGCTGCATGCTGGGCGCAAGGTCTCGCTCGACGAGGCGGTGGCAGAGGTCGCACCATACGCAAAGTTTCTAAAGCTAGCAGGCGGAGTGACGATTTCTGGGGGCGAGCCTTTGGTGCAGGCCCCCTTTGTTGGGGCATTGCTGCGTCGAATCAAAAGCGATTTCGGTTTGCACACGGCACTTGATACACAGGGGTTTTTGCATACGCATGTGACTGACGATTTCTTCGACGATATCGATCTGGTTCTGCTTGATATCAAACATAGCGATCCCGAAAAGTATCAGGTACTAACGGGGCATACGTTGCAGCCGACGCTTGATTGCGCGCAACGCCTTTCACGTCTGCACAAAAAAATGTGGCTTCGTTATGTGTTGGTGCCTGGTTTGACCGATGACGAGGGGGACATCCTGCGTTTGGCCGATTTCGTTGCTGACCTTGGTTCGGCCGTCGAACGTGTTGAAATCCTGCCTTTCCATCAAATGGGGGCTTACAAGTGGAAAGAGCTCAGCCTTCCTTATGCTCTTGAAAAAACGTTGACTCCATCGGTTGAAGCAATTGAACGTGCCCGCAGCCTTTTTGCGTCAAAGGGGCTGACAGTTTTTTGAAACTTGCATTACTCTCCCAACAAATCCTTGACCAGCGCAACGGTAACGGGGCGCTTGGTTTGGGCTGAATGCTGATCGAGCAAAGTCACCCAATGGGTAACATCCGCAAAGGATCGCTCTATTCTGTTAAGAATAAAATCAATCACAATTTCTGATACCCTGATCCCTTTTTCAGTTAATTGCTTTTGAAAAACGGCCCAGAGGGTTTCCTCGTCAGGCTGTTTTAATTCAATCGATGAAACCGTTGCCAGGCGGGATTTGAGATCCGGCAAGGAAACCGACCAATGTGTTGGGGGTGTGCGACCCGTCATTAAAAAAGAAATCTGTCGTTCATTGAGGGCATTATAAAAATGAAACAACCATTCTTCGTCTTTTATACAATCGGCATCATCCAAGATAACCGCCTTGGTGGATTCATCAATCAGATCATAGGGAGAATCATAATCCATGCTTTTGCCGCTGAACCACAGGGCATCCGATTGATTTTGCCATAAGCTTTGCCACATAAGGGCCAGATGCGTTTTGCCAGAACCCTTGTCACCATAGAGGCAAGAGAATTTTGAACTTCTCCAATGATCTCCAGAATTGATCCACTTGAATGCCTCTTGGTTGCAGGGGCCCGTAACCCATATGTCTGCCGTATAATTTTGATACGATTTTATGGGAAGGATCAATTGTGTTACGATCATCATGGCCCTGTTTAGGCCACTGATGGCGGTTGTGTGGGAATAATTTCCAACCCATCATGATTGCATCGCACGGTCAAAAATGTACCATCGCCTGCTTCGCCAGATAATATCTTTAACGATAACGGATCCTGAATTTGTCGTTGGATAATGCGCCTTAGGGGGCGGGCACCATAGTGGGGATCATATCCTGCCTCCACAAGCCACAACAACGCATCATTCTCAAACCGGATCGTAATTTTACGTTCTGCTAAGCGTTTTATGAGTGTGTCTAATTGAATGCGCACAATATTTAAAATATCTTCCCGACGCAGGCGATTAAAGATTAAAATTTCATCCAATCGGTTCAAAAATTCTGGCCGAAATGATTGGCGCACGACCTGCATAACATAGTCACGGGTTTTTGGTGTTATCGTATCCTCGATATCTTTATCAAGAAAAGCTTCGGATCCCAGGTTCGATGTTAAGATAATAATCGTATTCTTAAAGTTAACTTTGCGTCCCTGACCATCTGTTAAATGCCCCTCGTCCAATACTTGCAGCAGAATATTAAACACATCCTTGTGGGCCTTTTCCACCTCGTCAAACAACACGACAGAATAAGGACGACGACGAACGGCTTCGGTTAACTCGCCCCCTTGTTCGTATCCAACATATCCGGGCGGGGCACCCATCAATCGCGCCACGGAATGCTTTTCCATGTATTCGGACATGTCAATACGGATCATATTGGCTGCGTCATCGAATAAAAATTCTGCCAGGGCTTTTGTTAATTCGGTTTTGCCGACGCCGGTTGGCCCCAGGAACAAAAAGGATCCCATGGGGCGATTCGGATCTTGCAATCCGGCCCTTGACCGTCGAACAGCGTTACTGATCGCCTTGATCGCGTCATCCTGACCAATCACGCGCCGATGTAGATAATCTTCCATATGGGTTAATTTTTCTCGTTCACCTGTCATCATTTTTTCGACAGGAATCCCCGTCCAGCGCGACACGATCAAGGCAATGTCCGCTTCTGTTACTTCTTCTTTTAACGACTTTTGGGGTTGCTGTCCATCAATGGAATTCAATTTTTGTTCCAGGCTTGGGATCAAAGAATAAAGAATTTCCCCGGCACGCGTCAGGTTCCCCTGGCGTTGGGCGCTGTCCATTTCTGACCGCAGGCTGTCGATTTGTTCCTTGATCTTGCGTGTTTCGGCCAAGCTGCTTTTTTCTTGTTTCCAAACGGCGCTCAGCGATTCTGACTTTGCCTCTAGTTCCGCCAATTCATTTTCAAGCTTGACTAGGCGATCTTTCGATGCAGCATCCGTTTCTTTTTTAAGGGCTTCTTTCTCAATCTTTAGCTGGATGATTCGCCGGTCCAGCTCATCAATATCCTCTGGCTTGGAATCAACAATCATCCGAAGTCTGCTGGCAGCCTCGTCCATTAAATCGATGGCTTTATCCGGCAAAAAACGATCAGTGATGTACCGATTGGAATAGGTGCAGGCCGCAACGATGGCCCCATCACTGATGCGGATACCGTGATGAAGTTCGTATTTTTCCTTTAACCCGCGCAGTATGGAAATGGAATCCTCTACGGTTGGCTCCTCGATCAACACGGGTTGAAAACGTCGTGCTAGGGCTGGATCTTTTTCGATGTGCTGACGATATTCATCCAATGTTGTGGCGCCAATGCAGTGTAATTCTCCCCGTGCCAGGGCGGGCTTTAGCATGTTGGATGCATCCATGGCGCCATCCCCTTTGCCGGCACCAACAAGGGTGTGCAATTCGTCAATGAATAGAATGATTTCGCCCTCGGCATGGGTGATTTCGGCCAGAACAGCCTTGAGCCGTTCTTCGAAATCTCCGCGGAATTTGGCTCCGGCAATCAATGCACCCAAATCAAGCGACATCAAGCGTGTTTGTTTCATGGCTTCTGGGACGTCACCGTTAACAATACGTTGCGCTAACCCTTCGACTACGGCTGTCTTTCCAACGCCGGCCTCCCCAATTAAAACGGGATTGTTTTTGGTGCGTCTGGATAATACCTGAATGGTGCGGCGAATTTCTTCGTCCCGTCCGATTACCGGATCAACCTTTCCCTGTCGGGCAGCCTGGGTTAAATCGCGCGCATACCGCTTTAGGGCGTCATAGGAATCTTCTGCTGTTTGGGAATCGACTTTTTTGCCTTTTCTCATTTGAGCGATGGCTTCGTTTAATTTTTTTGAATCGGTCCCACAGGTTTCTATAATGGATCGGGCAGGGGGCGACATCGACAATGCCAGCAACACCATTTCGGCGCTAACAAAAGAATCTCCGGCTTGGGTGGATGATTTTTCTGCTGTTTCCAGCGCCTTTGCTAATTCGGGGCTCATGTAGACTTGGCTATTCCCGCCAGAAACTTTTGGAATTTTTTGAAGGGATTCATTGACCAATTCCAAAACACGCTTTTCATTGGCGCCGGCTTGTTTAAGCAGGCCAGATGCCATTCCATCGGGATCGTCAACAAGGACCTTTAGCAGATGGAGGGGGCTTAATTGCTGATGACCCTCCCTTAGGGCCAGCATCTGCGCATTTTGCAGAAAACCCTGCGTTCGTTGGGTAAATTTTTCTAGGTTCATGAGACGCCTCCTTTATGGAGTTGGGACATTCTCTTGTTTGGATTCTACCGGTTGTTGAACTTTTTTTCTATACCTATTATGTCGTGGGGCGGCAATTTTTGGGGCGGCATCTTGAGGTTGTTCGATTTGTGCGGGGATGCTTGGTGCGGGGATGCTTGGTGCGGGAATATTTGGTACGGGAATATTTTGCACAACTGGAGCCTGTTGTGGGGAGTCATTTTGTCTTGGTTCGCGACTACGATCGGTTCGCTCGCTTGCCGCCCGTTCATTTATCAAACGAAGATAATGATCCGCGTGTTGGTAATGGAATTCTGCTTCCACGCGATCCCCAGCTGATAGGCAATCCCGGGCCAAGTTCATGTATTTATCGAAAAGCTGTTGATAGTTGCCAGAATTGCGGTTTCCCTGTTGGCGTTGGTTGTTACCCGAACGCCCTTCCGACCCCTCGAAAGATGATGGATGGGCGTGATGGTGACCTTGGGACAATCCGGTCCCTGGTTGCCTTGGTCTATTGCGCCCCGCATTGTTGTTATGAGGGCGAGTATTTCGTGGTGCGATATTTTGTTTCATGAGACTCTTTGTGCTTTTTGTTATGTGTATTTTTTAAAACGAAGACGCTGGATATTGATGCCTAATCTAAACAGAAATGTTGATTTTTATGTTGGCTATCCCCTTGGTTTATAATTTGGCCATAAACGGCGATTCAAAAGCCTTGCATAGAATAGCTATGCGCGTCTTTTTCACCTTGTTTCTGAAAAAACTATCTGTCATAAAATTTCAACATTTTCATTCATCTTGGGTATAGGTTCTTCTTGTTTGCTTATCGTAACATCGTAACGAGGCTCGATAGGACAAGTGGTATCTTTAGGTTGAAAGGGTATAACTTATTCTACAAAGGCAAAAGTTAGAGACTGTCCTTCAATTTAACACATAAGTTTATTTAAATTTATTCGGATAAAGGCAAGCCGAACCATTTCTTCTGACGATGATGTTTTTGTCTCAAAATCCTTTGCAAGGCGCCT
>JAPLOP010000017.1 GCA_026400645.1 Alphaproteobacteria bacterium
AATTTCGGAACCTCGCGTCCTCATGTACGTCTCTGTACACTCCGGGCGCTCGGTCCTTATTTTCAAATCCAGATTTCGAAATCCATTGGGTATAACAATGAGGGCGCCAATTGGAACCTCTTGTTGGGTCAGGGCTTGCTCGGCTTTATCGAGCGCGATCCTCATAAAATTAGAACAGACCATGGTGGGGTAAATTTTGCATGAAAAAATGGCGGGAGTGACGGGACTCGAACCCGCGACCTCCGGCGTGACAGGCCGGCGCTCTAACCAACTGAGCTACACACCCACTAAAGGGGAAGAATTAATTCCTATTGAAAATGTAATGGATCACAACGATCCTTGTCAATAGCTATTTCCTTTTTTGCATTTTTATGGGGATTTTTGTTGGATACGAAGTTCTGCTAGGGAATCCAGGATCCCGTTTTGTGCTTGTTGAATGGGGTAATTGATGCCCAAATGGGTATATAATTTTTTTAGATTTGCGCGTGTTTGTTCTTTCTTGTGTACGCTTTCTGGTCCAGAAAACAAACCTAAGGATTCGTTTAGGCAATCGATTGCCTGGGGGTAGTTTCCTAATTCTGCGTGAAAAATTCCCAGATTTCCCCATACTTTCCCCTTTGCGTATGAGCTATCGTCAGGTAACAAAATTAATGCCTGCTCCATTGAGTTAATCGCATTTTGATGGTCCCCCAGTTTGTGGTAGGATACTCCTAGATGGCTCCAAAGATTTGCTGCGTCGGAAGGTCTGTCATGTGGTAATAAGTCTAGGGCATTCCATAGATGGCGACATGCTTCGTGATAGTTACCCAATGAGAAAGAAAATAAGCCTAATTTGCTATAAACGACCCCCCTTTCTTTGTTTAGATCTTTTATCAAAAAATAGGAAGATTCGTTTTTATTGATTAAATAAAAAGTTTTAAGCTCAGATTCGGCTTCGGTTAACAAGCAAAGGGCATGCTTTAATGAGATGATCGCCTCATAATATCGGCTTGATTTCGAATAATTATATCCCAGAAAACCAAACATACGTCCTCGTCTTATTTTTTGGGATTCAGGCAGCGCATTTAAAATTCGGAGAGTTTCGTCGATTTTCTCAGGATCTGTTGCGGTTGCCCAAAAATCAGGGGGTAACTCTTGGTTGTTTCTGAGAATCAGGAGTTTGCTCTCGAAGCTCCCTTCTTCTTTGTCTTCTGGAAGTTGATTGATTGTGGCATATCCGACTCTGGCTGCGATTAGCAAGAAGCATGCCAACTTTATTAAAAAACACATTATTATTATAGCCTATGGTATCAATTGTAAATAATTTATTCATGACTGTAATATTTTTTTTCTTAATAAAACGTTAAGATTCTATGATTTATTTTTTGTTGGGTCGGCTTGTGACGGATATGATTTCCTTGATGAATATTATTTCTCGTAAAACAGACTAAAAACAGATAAGTTAGATTCAAATGGTGGCAACAATACTTGCCAAAAAGGGTTAAAAAATGTCTTTAACAGTGTCTGAATTAAGCCAACGTTCCCTTGATATATTTCGAGAGCTTGTCGATGCCTATGTCGAGACGGGGGAACCGGTGGGTTCGCGGACTTTGTCGCGCCGTCCAAGGGTGTCTTTATCGCCGGCAACCATTCGAAATGTTATGGCTGATTTAGAGGATGCTGGTCTTTTGTACGCTCCACACACGTCTGCTGGTCGCTTGCCGACGGAGGCTGGCCTGCGCCTTTTCGTCAATGGGTTGCTGGAAATTGGGGATCTCAATCAACAAGAACGCCAACATATTGATCAGCTTTGTTTGAAAACGGGGAAAAACGTTTCCTCTGTCCTGGAGGAGATCACGGGCCTGTTGTCTGGATTGTCACAATGCGCGGGTCTGGTTATGGTGCCGAAGGCGGAATCCCCCCTAAAGCATATGGAGTTTGTTCATTTGGGCATTGGGCGTGCTTTGGTTGTTTTGATATCGCAAGATGGGGTGGTGGAGAATAGGCTGATTGATTTGCCAAAGGGGGTTACGCCCTCTGTTTTGAATGAGGCTACAAATTATTTAAGTGCGCGCTTGGCTGGATGTACGTTGGCAGAGGCCAAGATATTGATTGATGAAGAACTGAGCAAACATCAGGCTGACCTTGATGAATTAACGACCAAGGTCGTCTCGGAAGGGATAGCTGTATGGGCCGGAGGGGAGCAAGGGGGATCGCTGATCGTTAAGGGTCAATCAAATCTTTTGCAGAATGTGTCAGAAATGACAGAGCTTGAACAAATTCGGGGACTTTTTCAAACCCTAGAAACGAAAGAAACGCTTTATCAATTATTGGATGCATCCGTTCAGGCAGAGGGTGTCCAAATTTTCATTGGATCTGAAAATAATCTGTTTAAATTGTCAGGATGTTCGTTGATTATTGCGCCCTATCAGAATTCCCGTCAAAAGATCATTGGGGCCCTGGGTGTGATTGGCCCCGCACGAATGAATTACGGGAAAATTATCCCGCTTGTTGACTATACAGCAAAAATGGTGGGGCGATTAATTGGGTGAAGGGAGCTTTGCAAATGACTGGTGAATTTCCTGGATGGTCACGCCGCCTTCGTCGGCTCGCCATGACGTCATTGCGATGAGGGCGAAGCCCGAAGAAGCAATCCAGAAATCGCCTCGAACTAATGAAAATTTATTGAAAATGGTATAGGAAAAATCTTTAATGCTGATCGTATTTATAAAATCCCTCGCCAGTTTTGCGGCCTAACTTTCCCTGTTGTACGTGATCCTTGAGGAGAGGGCAGGGCGCATATTTTTTGTCGTGAAAACCGTTTTCTAGCACGTTCATGATGGCTAGGCACGTATCGAGCCCAATGAGATCAGCCAGGGCAAGCGGGCCGATGGGCCAATTGGCGCCCAGTTTCATGGCGATATCGATATCTTCGGCTGATCCGATTCCATCTGCAAGTGTGTGAATCGCCTCATTAATTGTTGGCAATAAAATACGATTAACAATAAATCCTGGTGAATCTTTGCTTTGAACAACCGTTTTTCCAAGTGTTTTTGCAAAATCCGTAATGATTTGGATCGTTTGGCTGGATGTGTCTGCCCCGCAAATAACTTCCACCAATGGAATCATGGGGACTGGATTCATAAAGTGTAGCCCGACGAATTTCTTTGGGTGTGGATATAGGTTGGAGAGGGCGGTGATAGAAAGGGATGATGTGTTGCTGGCAACGATAATATCGTCATTTGCAAAGTTTCCAATTTGCTGAAAGATATCCTGTTTGATGGAGAGGGATTCTGGGACAGCCTCAATAATAATTGAACAATGCTGCAAATCAGCGATTTTTGTGGTGAAGGCGAGGCGGCTCAGTGATGCATCCCTATGCGCGTCCGTTATTTTTTCTTTTTCCACAAATTTCAGCAAGGAAGACGAAATGCTTTTGCGAGCTTTTTCTAAGGCTCCATCCATGACGTCAAAAAGATAAACGGAATAACCAGAGGCTGCGCAGACCTGGGCAATACCTGATCCCATTTGGCCTGATCCAATGATTCCAATGGTGTGTTCGGTCTTTAGTGATTGGTTCCCGGTGTCCATAAAATATCTCCATTCGTGATTTCTTGGTTAGCGATTCGTGCCAGGACAAATAGCAGGTCTGACAGTCTATTTAGATACTGTATTATCATGGGGTTGATGGCCGTGTTCAATACTAAAACGCGACGTTCAGCGCGTCTGACAACAGTTCGGGCAACATGGAGCGCTGCAGAAGCGGACGTCCCACCGGGTAAAACGAAAGATGTTAGGGGTGGCAGGGTGGCATTTAAGCGGTCGATGATATTTTCAATATTTTTGATATGATTTTTTGTGATACGAAGGGGTGCATGGTCAAGCGAAGGGTCCTCGGGGACACACAGATCGGCGCCAACATCAAACAAGTCATTTTGGATTGTATGGATAATGTCTATTATGGGTGCCGCGCAATGAATGACAGCAAAACCGATGAAGGCGTTTGCCTCGTCCACGGTGCCGATAGCCTCGATTCGGGGGTCTGTTTTTGAAACCCTTTTCTGATTGCCGAGGGACGTTTTTCCCGTGTCGCCCCCTTTTGTATAAATACGATCTAGCGTAACCATTGAGTTTACCTTTTTGTCAGAAGAAGCGCAAAAAATAATAAAAGTGTGATGGCTTGCGATGTGATTCGCCACCGCATTGCCTTGTTGCTGTAGCGTTCGTTGACTTTTCCGCCGACAAGATAGGTTCCAATCCCAAAAAACAAAATTAGGGTTGTGGTGATTAAACTTAGAAAGAAAGCGATTTCAATAATTCTTGACATGTTTTTAAGGATATTGTGTAATTTTGTTATGATTTCATAAAAAGTGCGTCATTTTTTCATTTTTTCTTAACGCTGTCACTTGACCATCATGCTAGAGTCACTAAATACTAAGTTAAACGACTTTGTTCCTGTGGGCAATGGTTTAATGGTCAATAAGAAAAGCTGAGAAATTGCACTGCTAGAAAACAATTTGGACAAGAGTAATCGGAGTAATCGTTCTATGAGAGCAGCTGAAATGAAGTTAATATCCGACTATGAGATGGTTGAGACGGAGGAGGCGATCGCATGCGATCCAAGGGGTTCCGTCCAAGCCTGTATCATTTTGGGCTGCGCCTGGATCTTTTATCTTTACGAATATATCCTTCGTGTTTCGCCAAGCGTTATGACGAATGAGCTGATGACGGATTTTGATGTAACGTCAACGTCACTTGGGGTGTTAGCTTCTTTTTATTATTTGGCATACGTTCCTTTGCAGATTCCGTGCGGCCTTATTGTTGATCGATTAGGCGCCAGAAAGGTTATCACTTTTTCATCTTTCTTATGTATTCTTGGATGCATTTTGTTTTCCGGTAGTGAAACATTGATGATGGCAAAGGCTGGGCGTTTTTTGATTGGGGCAGGATCTGCCTGTGCTTATTTAAGTTGTGCTAAAATTGGTGCGGAATGGTTCCATTCTGATAAATTCGCCGTTGTTGCCGGGATGACAATGATGATGGGAACATTTGGGGGAATTTCGGGTGGGCGCCCTTTTGCCATACTGCTGAACCATTATGGTTGGCGTCAGTCAATGTTAATTGCCGCTGCTGTCGGATGTTGTATTGCACTAGCGGCATGGCTGATTATTCGCGATCATCCGGACAGCCCCTCGGAAAATCGTCGTAAAAAATCTACATCCATTGATCATGCGAGTAATGGCTCCTTGTTCGGCGGACTTAGGTTGATAGCATCGAATCCACAAAATTGGTTAATAGGATTGTATGGCTGCATGATGTATTTGCCGCTTTCGGCATTTGCAGAATTGTGGGGAGTTCCTTTTTTGATGCAAGTTTATGACATCAATAATGAAATCGCTTCCACGGGCACGTTCATGGTATTCCTAGGAATGGCATTGGGGTGCCCACTTGGTGCTTGGTTATCAAATCGATTTAAGAGTCGCATTAAAATCATGTCATGGTCTGCGCTTGGGACATTGTTCGTGTTTTGTATCGTGTTTTATGTCCCCAATATTCCATGGGATTCGATGTTGTGTTTATTATTTGTTGGGGGGTTAATTTCCGGTGGGCAAATTCTTTATTTTGCTGCCGCAAAGGAAATCAGTCCTGACAATATCAGCGGAACCACGATTGGTTTTACCAATTTTTTGGTTATGATCAGTGGGTTTGTTTTTCAGCCTTTGGTGGGAAGGCTTTTGGATCTGGCATGGGATGGCCAGATGAGCATAGATGGATCCCCTGAATATAACATTTCAACATATAAAATAGCCTTTACGGCGATATCGATAGGTTTGTTCGTTGGGTGGATTATTGTTCAATTCGTTAAAGAAACGTACAATCATACCGTTGAGCAAGTTTAAATTGTTTTTGAGTGCAGCATTGTTAGGTTAAAGAGTAGAAAAATGAAAGTGGATTCGTTGAAATTGATAAAGAACCCATCGCAAGTCACGTCTGACATAAATGTACCAGCTTTCCAGAAATGGGTGGTGTGGGGCGTTGCTAGTTTATTTTATTTATACGAGCTGATGCTTCGTGTATCACCCAGCGTGATGACAGATGATTTGATGCGTGATTTTCAAGTATCATCAACGTCCCTTGGGGTGTTGGCTTCTTTTTATTATTGGGCATACGTTCCTTTGCAAATTCCGTGCGGCCTTATTGTGGATAGATTCGGAACAAGGCGCATCATAACGTTTTCTGCCTTTCTTTGTATTCTTGGGACTTTTTTGTTTGCTGAGAGTCATACTCTTTTTATGGCTCAGGTTGGGCGATTTTTAATTGGAGCGGGGTCGGCTTGTGCCTTTCTGAGTTGTTTAAAGGTCACGGTTGAATGGTTTCCAATTCATCAATTTGCCTTAATCGCTGGTCTGACCAATATGATGGGAACGTTTGGTGGCATTGCAGGAGGAAGACCCCTGGCCACCCTAGTTAATACAGTTGGTTGGCGACGGGCCGGTATTTATATGGCTTTGTTTGGTTTGGTAGTGATGGCTGTTTCATGGTTGTTCATTCGTGACAAGCCTAGTGCAGCAACCACTGATAAAGAAAGTGCGGCTATTCAGTTTTTGCCAACGTTAAAGGGGATTGTTAAAAATCCACAAATTTGGTTGGCGGGGATGATTGGTGGATTTATGTATTTACCAATTTCTGCCTTTGCTGAGTTGTGGGCTGTGCCGTTCTTAATGAACAATTATGGCATCAATAATGAACTTGCTTCTACAGCGAGTGTGATGATTTTTGTTGGCATGGGCTTGGGCGGTCCGGCGGCTGCTTGGCTTATGAAATATTCGCATAGCTATTCTGTTGTGATGAAATTTTCATCCCTGATAACGGCCGGGTTGTTTGTCTTAATTACATATGCTGAATATATCAGTCTGGGTGTCATGTTTGGATTGATTTTGTTGGCTGGATTTACAATCGGTGGGCAGGTTTTGTGTTTTACATGCGCCCAGGATCATTGCACCCAAGAAAATAGCGGCACGGCAATGGGGTTCACGAATGCCGTCGTCATGATGAGCGGTATCATTTTCCAGCCTGCGTTGGGTGCTATCCTTGATTTGGTGTGGGATGGTCAGGTTTCTGCAGCGGGGATCAGGGTTTATAGTCATAATTGTTATCAGATGGCCTTGATATCCATTCCTATTTCTTTATTTATCAGCTGGATTCTGTTAAAATTCGTCAAAGAAGACAGGCGTATAGCATAGGCTTTGTTTTAAATAATTTTTTAAGTCTTTTTTATGAGTTCGATGTCTGTTCAACAGGATACTAAACGGCTTGCGGTGACTTTGCTCATCCTGGCTAATGTTCTTTCGGCCATGTCCATGGATATTCATTTGCCCATGGCCCCGTTAATTATGGCTGATCTGCAAACAAGCGAATTTCTAATCCAATCTATTTTTATTATCAGCGTTATTCTGACAACGACAACCCCGCTTTTTTGGGGCCCTTTATCCGATTGTTATGGGCGACGGGCGCTGTTTTTGCCTGCTTGTTGCTTTATGATCGTTGGGCAGTTTGGATGTGCGGTGGCCCCAACGATTGAGTGGTTGCTGTTTGCGAGGTTTGTTCAATATTTGGGTGTTGGTGCTGTTTTTACGGTCGTGATGGCTGTGATTTGTGATTCTTATACGGGGATAGTTCGGGCCAGAATGATTGCCCTGTTGGAAATAAGCATTCCTTTTGCGCTAATTGTTGCGCCCATCGTTGGGGCCTTTACAGCATCTTATTTTGGGTGGCGATACAATTTTCTGTTGTTGGGAATTTTGCAGCTGATTTTATTTGTCGTGCTAATAAATCATATGCCCGAAACATTGAAAATCAAGCGTGTTTTTGAATGGAAACGATCTTTTCAAAATCTTTCCGATCTTTTGTATAATCGAATTTATATTCGGTATGTGTTGATATTTGCGATGTTGAACGCTGTTTATATGCTGCTTATTATGCACTCTCCTTTTATTCTAATTAAAGGCTTGGGCGCATCACCAACTACCTTTGCTTTTTCTCAAAGCTGCATGATTGCTGTCTATTGCCTTGGCCTTTTTGTATACCGTCGTCTTGTGCCCAAATATGGTGTTACTAAATTATTGAACATTTCCATGATTGGATATTGTTTCTATGGGCTTTCGACGCTGTTTTTATGGCTGGGTATTATTCCTTTTACGTTTACCAACAATATTGCCATTATGTTTGTCGATTGCTTTTTTGCAGGCCCCATTATTACCAGTTGTAATAGCCTGGCGCTGGATGCGTGTGATGATACCCTGGGTGGGACAAATGCATCCATGATTGAATCGATTGCCGGTGCTATCACCGGCCTTTTTATGGTTCTTTCGGCATACGCGGCAAACGATAGTTACATGCCTGTTTTTGTGATCATTGTCGGCATTGTTTTTATTGCATTTTGTGTTTGGTTCAATTTGATTACGGAACCCAAAAAAGAACACCTTGTAAATTAAACTCTGTCCGGGTTCACATACATGTGAGACTCTGCGGCACACAGTAAAAAAAGGGGGGGCGAGCGCGCCCATCAATAGCGCCGTAGCGAGCCCCCCCTTGTATAAACAAAAAAAGGCCTCGAGAATAGGAATATATCAAAACACC
>JAPLOP010000018.1 GCA_026400645.1 Alphaproteobacteria bacterium
AAAAGACGGACATATCAATCGGATTTCTGCGATATCTAGAGTTCAGGGACAAAGCCTATCAACGGCGGACTATCGCGTCTGTTATCAAAGTCGTGTTGGTCCAATACAATGGTTAGAACCAACCTTGGATCAGGAATTACAAAATGCAGCGCGTGATTGCGTTCCTGTCGTTGTTGTCCCCATCAGCTTTGTATCGGATCATTCAGAAACGTTGGTTGAATTGGATAGTGAGTACAAAGAAAAAGCAGCAACTTATGGTGTACCCTTTTATGGCCGGGTGCCAAGCCTTGGGTGTCATCCATTATTCATAAAAAGTTTAGCAGAATTAATCATGAACCCACTTTCTTTTGCATCAAAAGAAATGGTACCATCACCCTAGTATTCGTTCGTAAAATTCCCGCAAGATGCCAATAAAACACCCAAAAAATCCTGTGCAAATCTCTGCTTCTTTGCTGTCTGCTGATTTACTAAATTTAGAACGTGAAATTGAATCACTAGAGGCAGCAGGGGCTGACTGGCTCCATCTGGATATCATGGATGGGCATTTTGTGCCGAATTTAACGTTTGGCCCTGATTTGGTGCGGCGTATACGAAAAATAACCCCCCTCCCCCTGGATGTTCATTTGATGATCAGTCCGGTCGACACGTTTATTGATGCATTTTCGGATGCCGGAGCCGATTTTATAACAATTCATCCAGAATCCGGTCCCCACCCCCACCGAACAGTGCAGCATATCAAATCGCGTGGCTGCAAAGCCGGGCTTGCCTTGAATCCAGGCACACCAATCGAGCATATTTTTCCGCTGATGGATATGATTGATCTGGTTTTGGTTATGTCTGTTAACCCGGGATTCGGGGGGCAGGATTTTATTTATGGCGCCCTTAAAAAATTAAGCCAACTCAGAAATCACTTGCCCCAAACCGTGAAATTGTCCATTGATGGCGGTATAAATGACCAAACGGCCCTCTTGGCTACCTTGGCTGGGGCCGATATTTTGGTTTCCGGGAATTATATTTTTTCTGGAAAAGATTATGCCCATCAAATCAACATGTTACGCAATTGCTGACCATGCTAAACAAACCAAACAACAAAACCAGCAATTCATCCAGTCGTTTATCAGGCAAGGTCAGGCACTTTTTTGAGAGAAGCCCCCTGTATGGTATGACCCTGCGTAAAAAAATGCCTGATGGCCTGCTCAGGGTTCCAACGGATCCTTGGCCTGGCGATATCCGAACGGCCCGGGCGCTGTTGGAGGGCGCTTTCCCCATTGGCCATCAAATGATTTCGCTGAATGATTTTCTGGAATTATTAACACCCCAAAAAAATGGTCCAATGACAGAGCTCGATTGGATTCATGGATTCGATTGGCTAAGGGATTTGCGTTCTATCTGCACAAACAGCAGCCGCAAGCTTAGCCGACACCTGATGAACCATTGGATGGAGCATAATCAATCATCATCCTCCCGATGCTGGCTTTCTGCATCATGGCGCCCAGATATTATGGGGACGCGCTTGGCCAACTGGGTTTCCCTGTTTGATTTTTTTGGGTCCAGCGCTGACGAGGATTTTCATCGAGCGTTTATGTCTTCCCTGGGGCGTCAATATCACCATCTTATGCGAAGCTATGCCGATATAAGCGACCCGATCCGACGCTTTCGTGCCTTAAAGGGGTTAATCGTTTGCGCCTGTTCCCTTTATGGTGATTCCGACATTATCCTGTTTCTTTTAAAGGATTTGGAAAAAACCCTACAGAAACAAGTTTTTTCCGACGGGGGGCATAAAAGCCGATCCCCAGTTCTGCAGCTTTTGACAGTGCGGGACCTTATTGATATACGATCCCTTTTACGCGGCATGAACATCAAAGAACCCCCATTTTTGCAGGCTGGAATAACGGCCATGGCACCAATTATTCGCTTGCTTCGCCACAATGACGGGGAAATGGCCGATTTTGGTGATGCACAGTTTCCAATGAAAAACGAAGGGGGTGGGCATTACTATTCCTCATCCTTTATTGATATGGTTTTGTCTCTGTCTGATGTTAAGGGACGCCCACCAGGTCGGGCATCCGATATGGGATTTGATCGCCTTTCAAGTAAACTTGGAACCGTTTTGATTAACACGAAACCTTTGTTGTTTAATCGAACCAACCAACATGATGTGTCATCCCATGGCGAACCCAGCACAAACATAATGAATTTCGAATGGAGCTTTGGTCGGCAACGAATTGTTCATTCGGGTGATGTGATGGTTCAACTCAGTAGCGGCCTGTGGATAAGGGCAGAGGATCAAGATGACAGCAATTTGGATTTAGAAAGACAAACAAAAGACGGTCATATTTACTGGATGGGTGCTCACAATCAATTTTTCCGCAGCCAGCTGGCCCCCGGTGTTGGATACCACCATCAACGTCAGCTTTATCTTGGTTCCGAAGGTGGTGATTTCCGGGGAGAAGATGTCATAACTTTATCAGAATCAGGTATTGTTGCTTTACGTTTTGTTTTTGCAGAGAATACACAGTTTACGCAGCTTTCAAACAAAATTATTAAGGTCTCTGTTCCGCCTCAAGCAAAAATAACAAAAGCGGATGCAAAAAATAATAATCGGGGGTGCTGGCGTCTGATTACGGCAGGATGTCAGGAAATCATCTGCCAAGACGAGGGGAAGCCAGAGGGAAACGAGGTAGAAAAACCAGGAGCCAGCTTACCAACCCTGTTTTTGATGGCTAAATTAAAAAAAGACAAAAGACAAACGATTAAATGGGCATTTAGACAAGAAACGGAATAATAAAATGCACTTTTTTACAAAAGTGTTATCTAAAAGAGACACTTTGTAATCTTTTTACAAAAATGTTAAATAAGGGTTGCTGAAATCCGAATAACGAATTATAAATAGAAAAAACGTACTATAGTTAAAGGATAATCCAAATGAGTGACACACTAACACACAACGAATTACTTAATTTTACGGCGCAAATTACCTCTGCTTATTTTTCAAACAATGGCCTTCCCTTGGAAGAAATACCAGCGGTCATCGGTAAGGTTTACCAGGCTTTGGTTGATGCAAACAGGGGGGCAAATAGCCTTAGAAACAGAACTCCCCTTATTCCAGCAGTGCCAATCGAAGAATCCGTTAATGAGGATTATATTGTTTGTCTTGAAGACGGCAAAAAGCTTCAGATGCTTAAGCGTCACTTGAATACTGTCTATAAAATGACAATCGATCAGTACAGAGAACGCTGGGGTTTGCCTTCTGATTATCCTGTTGTGTCACCAAGCTATGCCAGAAGACGTAGCCAAATCGCAAAAAATACCGGCCTGGGTGTTACAGGGCGTCGTCGTCGTGGATTGCAAGTTGTCGTTGGTCAGCATGAGGACGGACAAGTTCAAATGGCTGTTGTTTCTGGGCAGAACTAAGGAAATCTTGGAAATATACAGTGACCGTACCGAGTAAAAAACTCTATATCAAGACATATGGCTGCCAGATGAATGTTTATGATTCTGGCCGCATGATGGACCTTTTAAAGCCGCTGGGGTACTCTCTGACAGAGGATGCCTCGACGGCTGATATGGCGATTCTCAATACATGCCACATCCGCGAAAAAGCCGAACAAAAGGTTTATTCCGAGCTGGGGCGATTAAGAGATCATCGTAACGAGAGACGCGAAACCGGCAACGATATGCTTATCGCCGTCGGTGGATGTGTTGGGCAAGCAGAGGGCGAAGAAATTATTCGCCAAGCCCCCTATGTTGATCTCGTTTTTGGGCCCCAGACCTATCATCGTTTGCCTGAAATTATTGAAAAAGCACGCCGAAAGCGCGCCTTGAGTGGTGAAAAAACCTATCAACGGACGGGTGTCATTGACACAGATTTCCCGCTTGAAAGCAAATTCGACCTTCTTCCCGCCACCACTTTTTCCCCCATAAGTGCTTTCCTATCGATCCAGGAGGGCTGCGATAAGTTTTGCACTTTTTGTGTTGTCCCCTATACCAGGGGGGCGGAATATTCCAGACCAGCAAAAGCAGTTTTGGAAGAAGCCCGTCTTTTGGTTGAATTTGGGGCGAAAGAAATAACTCTTTTGGGCCAGAATGTGAATGGCTATCATGGGGAGGCGCCCTATTCCAATTCTAACGCAATGGGACCATGGGGATTGGGACGCTTGGTTCAGGAATTGGCACTAATTCCAGGTTTGATTCGTATCCGATATATGACATCCCACCCACGTGATATGGACCAGGATTTAATCGATGCCCATCGGGATGTGCCGGCATTGATGCCCTTTTTGCACCTGCCCGTACAATCGGGCAGCAATAAAATGCTAGAAGCGATGAACCGCAAGCATACGGTTTCCGATTATTTAAATCTTATCGAAAAATTACGAAAAGCCAGGCCAGACATCGCTTTCTCCTCTGATTTTATTATTGGATTCCCGGGAGAAACACAGGCCGATCATTTAGCAACATTGGATTTAATCCGCGAGGTTGGTTATGCCCAGGCCTATTCATTTAAGTATAGCATGCGCCCCGGAACACCGGCGGCCGCTATGGATCCCCAGGTATCAGAAGAAATAAAAATAAAAAATCTGTGTGAAGTGCAAGACTTTATTAACCAAAAGCAGTTATCCTTTAATCAAGGCAAGATTGGAACAATTCAGTCTGTGTTGATTGATAGACAAGGCAAACAAGTGGGTCAGCTTATGGGTAAAACAGAATATATGCAATCTGTTCCCATTGCTGCGTCTGCTGATTTATTGGGACAACTTGTTGACGTTCGGATTGAAACAGCGTCATCCAATAGTCTAGCTGGACATATCGTCTCCCGGACTGCCTAGGGGATACAGGTCATTATGAACAAAGACTCTAATTATACAATAGAATTCCGCGATAACCATTTATTGGCACTGCTCGTTGGGCCGCAGGACAAGAATCTGTTGCGACTAGAACAACGATTAGGGGTAACGATTGCTCTTCGGGGAAACAAATTGACCATTGTTGGTCGGGAGCCTGAGGCAACCTACGCAAAAAATACGGTGCAGCTTCTCTATAAGCAAATATCAAATGGCCAGGCGATTGCGATCCCTGAGATAGATGATGCCATTCGCGTTGTTATGCATAATGAATCTTTGCATGCGCTTGAAAATGATGCAGGGCACCCCCTGGGGGAGTGTGCTCCAGGCGAACCGGGGTCGGCATCTGATGTTTCGATTTCCACAAAACGCCGCATCGTTTTTCCCCGAACGGGGGGCCAGGGCCGATACATTAAATCCATGCAAAAAAATGAAATGGTTTTCGGTATTGGGCCTGCCGGTACGGGCAAAACCTATTTGGCTGTGGCTTATGGTATCTCTCTTTTGTTAGAGGGAAAAGTTGATCGCATTATTTTGTCCCGCCCAGCAGTAGAAGCCGGCGAACATCTGGGGTTCTTACCCGGAGATTTAAAGGAAAAAATAGATCCCTACCTTCGGCCACTTTATGATGCATTGAATGACATGTTACCACCCGAGCAGGTTTTAAAACGCGTCGCGAGTGGCGAAATCGAGGTGGCTCCCCTAGCCTTTATGCGGGGGCGAACCCTGGCCAATTCATTTGTTATCTTGGACGAGGCGCAAAACACAACATCCGTTCAAATGAAAATGTTTTTAACGCGATTAGGGCCCAATTCACGAATGGTCATTACGGGAGATTTAACCCAAATTGATTTACCGACCGGGGCCACGTCAGGCCTGAAAGAAGTTTTGCGAGTGCTGGACGGGGTTGACGGAATTAACATGATTCACTTTGACGAAACAGATGTCGTTCGTCATTCATTGGTTACTAAGATTGTGCATGCATATGATACCTATTGTCACCCTGCTCATTAACGACCCCCGATGGCTGGCCTTTGCATCGGAGGATGAATGGTGCCAAAAATTTGCCCAAGGCGCGGAGGCTTTGTTTCAACACGTAGATGCGCCACAGGCTGCGCTGGAAATCAGCATTGTTTTAACAAATGACGAAGAATCGCATGTGCTCAATTTACAATACCGCGGGCAGGACAAGCCAACCAATGTACTGTCTTTTCCAGGGTTGGATCCAGATGATCTTTCTGCAATTCACGATCCTGATATGCCCTTGCTATTGGGGGATATTGTCGTGTCCCTTGAAACTGTGCTAAAAGAAACTGAACAACAGGGAAAAATTTTTGAACATCATGTGATGCATTTAATAATTCATGGTATACTACATTTGTTAGGATACGACCACGAACACGAGGCCGATGCGGCCGTTATGGAATCATTAGAAGTTATTATTTTAAAAAACCTTGGAATCAACACCCCTTACATCGAATGAAAACATCTTTATTTATCTCCCGTCAAAGGAAGAACCCGCAGTCCTCATTACCCAAAACACTGAAAGGTTTTTGGAAAAAACTGAGCAAAAATGATTCTGACAGCAGCCTTAGGGAAACGCTGGAGGAACTCATCGAGGAAAGCCTTGAGGAGGAGCCATCGATAGAATCAGACGAGCGTCAGCTCCTGGGAAATGTTCTGAATCTGAAGGACTTAACAGCGGCAGATGTGATGGTTCCCCGGGCCGACATCATGGCTGCCCCCATCACTGTCACCGAAGGGGATCTAGTTGCCCTGTTTGTTAAAACGGGGATTACACAGCTTCCGATTTATCGTGATACGTTGGATAACATTGTGGGGACCGTTCACATAAAAGACCTTTTAGCCTGGTTTCATGCTAAAAATCCCTTTGCAATCAAGAACCTTCTTAAGGAAGTAATTTTCATTTCCCCGGCCATGCGCACATTGGATCTATTGCTTCAGATGCGCGAGACTGGGTGCAAAATGGCGGTTGTCGTTGATGAGTTTGGCGGGGTTGATGGCCTAGTGACATTTGAATGCCTTATTGAGGAAATAATCGGCGATATTCAGGAAGCTCACGACCAAGAAGCATCCACCCAAATACAGGTAAAATCCGATGGTACGATTGTGGCGGATGCCCGAACAACACTAGAGGAAGTTGAAGAAGTTCTTGGGATACCACTGGCACTGAGCGAGGAAGACATCGATACTCTTGGTGGATTAGTCGTCTTTATAGCCGGACGTGTCCCCATCAGGGGCGAGCTAATCCGTCATCCATCGGGCGTGGAATTTGAGGTTCTAGAGGCCGACCCGCGCTGTATTCGCCGTTTGTGTATACGCAATGGGATGAGGGCTTAAGAGGGATGACTCCCTCTCGCTTCGAGAGGGAGTGACAGTTCGTAAAAAGGCCACATTCGACCAACCTAATACATATTAATCAAAACATTTTGCAGGATTTTCATCTCCTCCAGCGTGCGCCCGGTCCCAAGGGCAACGCAATGCAACGCATTTTCTGCCACAAACACGGGAACACCCGTTGCCTCGGCAATGACACGATCCAGGTTAACTAATAATGACCCGCCGCCCGTCATCACAATACCGCGATCAACGATATCGGCCGACAATTCAGGCGCTGTATTTTCCAGGGCACTTTTGACACCTTCGGCAATGGTCGTTACAACCTCCGCCAGGGATTCTGAGATTTGCTTTTGGTTGATTTCCAGTTCTGTTGGAACGCCATTGATCAAACTCCGCCCCTTGATGGACAGTTTTATACTTTCACTTTCGGGCTGTACGGTGGCTGATCCAATTGTTTTCTTGATGCGTTCGGCGGTTGCTTCACCAATAAGCAAATTGTGATGTTTGCGAATATATCCAATAATCGCCTCGTCCATTTTATCGCCCCCGACGCGAAAGGAACATCCATAAACAATGCCACCAAGTGATAATACAGCAACCTCTGTTGTGCCACCGCCAATATCAACAACCATCGATCCTGTTGGTTCCGTAACGGGCAACCCGGCCCCAATCGCAGCAGCCATGGGCTCCTCGATCAAAAATACACGACGTCCACCGGCACTTTCGGCCGATTCTTGAATGGCACGGCGTTCTACCGGGGTTGATCCATAGGGCACGCAAACAACGATGCGGGGTGCCGTAAATCCGCGCCTGTTATGGACCTTTCTTATGAAATGTTTGATCATTTCTTCGGCCACCTCGAAATCGGCAATGACTCCATCCCGCAAAGGGCGAATCGCTTGTATGTTGCCTGGGGTTCGCCCAACCATGAGCTTGGCTTCCTCTCCCACGGCCAAAACTTGCCTTTTCCCCTTGATCGTGGCGATCGCAACAACGGATGGTTCGTTCAAAACAATACCCCGTCCCTTGACATAAACCAAAGTATTGGCCGTTCCCAAATCGATAGCCATGTCTTTTGAAAGCATTCCTAATAGACGCGATAACATATTTTTCCTCTTTTAAAAAAACCAAGACCGTGGGAGTATTACCCATACATACATGTGTTAGTTTACAAATCCTTGCAAAAACGTTCAAGGCAGTATTTATTACTTATATCACCCTTTTAACGGTTTTTCCATTATGTCGACCGATGTTATTGACCTTAGAGACTTTTATGATTCAGCACTGGGTCAAATTGTAAAAGAAAAGTCACAAAGTATCCTTCGAACTGTTTGGGATCCCAAGGCAAGTCAAGGACAAAATCAGGCGCAAAACCAGGTTATCGTTGGATTGGGATATACCCTCCCCCTGTTCGAGTGTTGTCCCCATGATGATAAATCCTCCATTTTTGCATTTATGCCCGACCAGCAAGGGGTGTTGGGCTGGTCCAAAAAACAAAGCATCCCCTCTGCCCTAATAGAGGAAGATATGCTCCCCCTCCCCGATCGATCCGTCGACCGATTATTGATTGTTCATGCCCTGGAACACAGTCATGATCCTGAACATCTTTTGAGGGAAGCCTGGAGGGTCCTAACCTCAGAGGGGCGTCTATTCATCATCACGCCCAATCGCCGGGGCCTTTGGGCACGCTTTGACAATACGCCGTTTGGCCATGGGCGACCCTATACTATGACGCAGCTTTCTGATTTACTCCGAAACACGCTTTTTACACCAACGCATCTGTTAAGGGGGCTTTATACTCCACCGTCAAATTCTAAAATCATCATGGGGTTAAGCCCGCTGATTGAAAAAATTGGCCCGTGTTGTTTGCAAAAATTCAGCGGTTTGGTTTGCATTGAATCCGTCAAACAGGTCTATGGACCGATTTATGATTATGAAAAAATCCCCTGGCGTAAGCGGTTCCGCATTTCTTTGGCCCCACGAAGGCTGGGTCAACCAGTCGGGGTTTGATACATTTTTAAAAATTTATTCTTGTTAATTCTTATTTAATACTTATATGTAACTATAATAAGTATTATCAATTATTAATTTGAGTATGTTTTATGAGAATTATTCGTCTTTTAAGTATCTGTTGTTTAAATATTGTTGCGTTATCACAGTTTTCCACCGCGATGTCCGAAAACGCCGCCGATAGCAGTAATTCCCATAATCAACTTCTTGAGGAGCATGTGATTTGGAGCACATATCAGCTCCCGACTGGGGTGAACTATGATCTTTTGCTGGAAAACCACAATAGCGCAAAGTCCTATGGGTTACTTGATCTAAGCGATGACACGGACGATGCATTTACAGCCGATCAAGAAAGATATCGACAATTTATCATCGACATAATTGACAAATGTAACCTGGATGAAAACAACATTGCAACAAAGGGTAATTTAACAAAAGAAGATATCAGCAATACTTTTAGTATGATGTTTGATCCAGATCACGAACAGCAAAAGCATCTGAGCCCCATTCATATGAGGGCATTTTTCTTTATTAGGCCTAGTGGTAAGGAACGCGCATAATCGGCAATAGGAGTTCCGAGTTTTATACCTTGTGGCCTTATATCTAAAATTTTAGTAAAATTATTTCATTTATTTTCTTCCTCAATAAGTTCTGACTTTTAAACAATGTTGGGAA
>JAPLOP010000019.1 GCA_026400645.1 Alphaproteobacteria bacterium
TCCTGACGCAGAGTAATCTGACTGTAAGAACTATATGGGTGCTGTAATATGGATTACAAGAGAACAAAGCTTAAAGACAAGAGAATATTTGGCCTAAATTCAATTAGGTATTTAAAGTTTTAATAGAATTTTATGTATAAGCTTTTCACACGCCCCAAATTAACGATTGGAAAGCGGCCCAAGTATTGATACAGTAGCTCATAAAACGTGGTCAATTTTTCGTGGCGTAATAAATAAAAGAATATGAATAAAAAAGGGTCTGGTTATAAAATTGCTGTTGTTGGCGCAACGGGCAATGTTGGGCGTGTCATGTTGACCGTCTTGGCTGAACGGGGTTTTCCAGCACACAATATATGTGCGATTGCCTCGGACCGATCCGCCGGGGGGTCTGTGTCCTATGGGGATAACGATGTTCTGACCGTACAATCCCTTGCGTCGTTTGATTTCACCCAATGTCAGCTGGCGCTATTTTCGCCGGGCGGGGCAGTTTCTGCGGAATATGTACCAAAGGCAGCAGCAACGGGTTGCATCGTCATTGACAATACATCCCATTTCCGAATGGATGATGATATCCCCCTTATTGTGCCGGAGGTTAATCTTGCCAGCCTAAAAGATTTTCGCAAACGCCGCATTATTGCCAACCCAAATTGTTCGACCATTCAATTGGTTATGGCGTTAAAGCCGTTGCATGATATCGCGCCAATTAAAAGAGTCGTCGTATCAACCTATCAATCCGTATCAGGGGCCGGCAAAGAAGCCATGGACGAACTGTTCGACCAAAGCAAGGGGATTTTCATGAACACCTCTGTGCGTCCCCAAAAATTTACAAAGCCCATCGCATTCAATGTTATTCCAGTGATTGATCAGCTTATGGCCGATGGTTACACAAAAGAAGAATGGAAAATGTCTTCTGAGATTTGTAAAATCCTCGATCCCAAAATCCGCTTGACGGCGACATGTGTGCGCGTGCCTGTGTTTGTGGGTCATTCCATGGCCGCCACAATTGAATTTGAATCAGCAATCACCGAAAAAGAAGCGATCAAAAGCCTAAAGTCCGCAAAGGGAATAACAATCGTCGGCTGCCCCGGTGACGATATTTATTCAACCCCTGTGGATTGTGCCGGGGAGGATCCCGTCTATGTCAGTCGAATCCGACAAGATACAACGGTGCCCTTTGGGTTGTCTTTATGGATTGTGGCGGATAATCTGCGCAAGGGGGCGGCGTTAAATGCCGTTCAAATCGCCGAACATTTGATTCATGATTATTTATAGGGCTTTAATGAAGTATTAACGAATGGCAGCCATACTATAATTAAGCAACAGAAAAGACTTTGAGAAACACCATGGTATATTTTTTTTATAGACTATTATTTGTTATCGCCTTAACATCAACTGTTTCCTTTGCGGGTGGAAAAATTTCAAAACATGAACTACCAAGCCCACAGGAATCCATCGTCTTTATCAAGGGCCTGATTGACAAGGGAACGGTGGCCGTTAATAAAGAAAATGCAACCCAAGATGCCCTGGGTAGTATTTTAAAAGAAAACTTTGATGTGAACGAAATCGCACGATTTGCATTGGGTATTCATGTTCGTAAATTTTCCCCCGATCAGTTCGCAAGATTTAAGGACGTTTTTGAAAAGCGATTGGTCCAGGTTTATTCAACAAAGGATAAGATTGCCGCCTTTAAGGACAGCATTCCAACCGTTCTTGAATCATATGTTAAACAGGCGGATGGAACATTGATGGTCAAAAGCACCTTCCGAAAAAAAGAGGGGGGAGGCGAACCAGCAAAAGTGGATTGGAATGTCATCAAGATTATCGAGGGAACGGGATCCAGGCTGGCTGTCACCGATGTCCTTTTTGAAAACTTGAGCCAACGAATTGCCTTTAGAAGCGAATATGGAAGCCTTTTCACCGGCGAGGGAAAAGGTGATCCAGAGCGATTTATCAAGTTTCTTGCTGGCCAAGTTGGCTAGACGCATTCAGCAACGCAGCGGCCAGTTGACAGAATTGGGAAATCGTCAGATTTTCGGGGCGTTCGGTTGGGGCGATGCAGCAACCCTCCAAAACGTCCATCAGAATATCCTCTGAAAAGACTCCCCTTAGACTCCCGCGAAGCATTTTGCGACGCTGCGTAAACACGGCAGCCGTTATTTTTTCGATGAAGGGTAAAAGCGTTCTTTCATCCGCTGAAAGCACCTTTGGAACAAAATGCACAACGGACGAATGAACCTTTGGTGCTGGTATAAATGCTTGCGGCGGCAGATCAAATACTCTGTGCACGGTGCACAAATATTGACACAGTATCGACAGGCGACCATAATCCGATGTCCCGGGCATCGCTGTGATACGCAATGCAACCTCTCGTTGGAACATCAACGTCATCGATTGAATTTGCCCCAGGTCAGACAACCACTGCAACAAAAGCATCGTCCCCACATTATAGGGAAGGTTGGCAATAATCTTGATCGGGTTCGTTGATAGTTTCTGGGCCTTGACTTTTTTTGCATCGGAATTGATGATCGTTAAGCGATCGCCGTGAAGATCTATCAAACCCTGCAAGGCGGAAATACACTGCGAATCCCTTTCTATGGCAAAAAGATGATCTGGATTGGCATCTAAAATTGACCGCGTTAACCCACCAGGGCCGGGACCAACCTCGATCACATCGAACCCCTCCAACGGCAAAGCAACGGCCACAATCCGACGCGTAATCCCGGGATCCAAAAGGAAATTTTGACCCAGACTTTTTGACAGCCCCTTGTTGCCCAACAAACCATATTGATTAATGACTTGGGAAAGAGGGGGGAGATTTGTGTTCATTTTGATAATCTACCCGGCTGCCGCCACGCCTTTGATGGCGTCTTTTGGCCCAACAATCTGCGTCTTTTTTAAAGGGGTCGCCGGAACAGCAGACTGACCAATCCCCTTTTCATCTATGAATGCGACGCTCCTGAGCTTATTAAATTCACGGTTTGCCAGTTTGCTGAATTTTTCCTGCTCGAGCATGTCTTTGATTTCAAGGCGGGTTGGCAATTTGACGGCCGCCTCCTCACGCGAGCATACCATTGTCACAAGCATATGATCCTCTGTCCGGATGGGTTTTAAACACTGTCCCGGCTTTACCGTGTGGAAAAGGGCCTGCAACCCTTCAGGCATGGCGTTAAGCGGAGCCTTTGGAGATACCTCGCACCGATATCCAAATTCCTTTGCTTTTGCGCTTAACTTTTCGCAATTGCTGATCTTATGCAGTTCCTGGATATGCGCCTCGACACGTTGCTGGGTTTCTTCGGTAATCGGATCGCTGACCGGAATGTAAACCTGACGATAGCTGATTTTTGTTTCCCCATAGGATGCGGCCCCAGCCTTTCTGTGATCTTTCAAAAATACAATCTTGTATCCCATGCCAACCCGAACGGGTTCGGAAAAAGTCCCAACTGCCAGCTTTTCCACGGCCGTTTGAATGGCTGGATCAATCTTGCCTTTTACCAACCAACCAATATACCCCCCATTGATCGACGACGTGCTTTGGGAAAATTGGCGCGCCATAACCCGAAACGATGCCCCATTTTTCAATTGATCGTAAATTTTTCTTGTTTCCTTGAGGACTGAATTTTCCTGGTTCGCCTGATCAAGCCGTAAAAAGATTTCTAGGACTTCATATTGATCCTTGTCCTTATCTTGCTGTGCCTTATTCAGGGCATCATCAATATCTGCCTCTGTCACATGAACCATTCCTGTAAATGCATCACGGATTGCGCGGCTCCAGGCTATTTGTGCCCGCAGACGATCTTCTAGTGTTTTTATGGGGACGCCGCGCTGCTTAAACATTTCTGTCATTTGAGCAGCAGTCATATTATTGTCTTTTGAGATATTTTCCAGCGCATTTTGAATTTCAACATCCGCTACAATAATTTTTTGTTCTTTTGCTGTTTGCAATTGAATTCTTTCATCGACCAGGCTTTTTCTGATCTGCGGAGTAATTGAATCCCGGTTCTGGGGGGTGTTTTCCATCCCAGACGTCAACAGAACAAGACTGATTCTGTCGGCAATGTCTTGTGCTGTGATAACATCTTTATTCACAACAATGGCAATCTTTGCTGTATTATCAGACGAAGATTGCGAACCAGCATTCACAAAAGATACAATTGAAACAAACGCGACCGTATAGAAAGATATTTTTTTAAACATAACTCACTCAGAATAAAACTATTATGAAAGTTGACTGGTTCATCATTCCTATGTGACAATACCGCCAACCAATTACGATTATATATAACCTTTATTTAGATCACATTCCACAAAAACATGAGCATGTTATTTTTATATATCTTTAAAAAGATGGGTACGGTTATTTCATCCCTAACATTAATCTTGATGGGGGTCATTTGGCTGACGCAGTCGCTTCGTTTTATCGAGGTGATCGTTAACCACAATGTATCTTTTTTTGGATATTTCTCGCTCATTATTTTTTTAATACCGGATTTAATAGCAACAGTCTTGCCGATTTGTGTGCTCATTACCGGATTTTACGTTTTTTATAAAATGATTACAGAGCATGAACTACTGGCAATGCGCGCCTCTGGATTCAGTAACCGGCAGATTTCTTCGCCAATCATTTGTTTGGGAATTTTGGCGGCTAGCTTTATTTATCTGATCAACCTTTATATCATGCCCCTTTCGTTTCAAAAATTCCGGGATCAAGAACATCAGATCAGAAATCAATTTTCAACATCCATGATCCGCGAGGGGATGTTCAACCCCATTCGCGGCACCACTGTTTACGTGCGGGAACGAACCCCGCAAAATGAATTAAAGGGCATCTTAATTCATCACGAGGATAAAAAAGCATCCAAAGAAAAAACAGGGACAAGTTACACAGTGATTGCGGAATTAGGATCCATCAAACAAATGAATGGACGGCTGATCCTTCTTTTAAAAAAAGGGAATCGTCAGGAAAAAGATCCGACCACAGGCAAAATCACCTTTCTGTCCTTTGATACGTTCGCCTATGATATATCGGATGCGATCACCAACGCGGATCCGCGTTCTATAAAACCCTATGAATTATCGACCTTTCATCTTTTTAACCCTAAGGATACCGATGATCCCCTGCTTAGGGCTAGAATGCGCACAGAAGCCCACCAACGCCTGATCACGCCATTATTTGCCATCATTGATGCACTGATTGCCTGTTTTTTCATGTTAAGTGGGGCGGCCCTTCCACGTCGGCAGCAACGCCACAGGGTGGTTATGGGCATTGGGGCCACCATTCTGGTTTATGCTAGTGTTTACGGGACAGTGAATATGAGCACCCATCATCCAAAACTGATCTATCTATCCTATGCCCTGATGGCAGTATTCATTGCTGGACTTTTGGCCTTGCTACAAGATGGCTGGGAACGACGCACATGATTAACTATGTTTTTTCCACACTGAATCGATACTTTAGTCGGAATCTTTTGTTCTGGTTTTTTGTATGCCTGTCCGGGGTTTTAACGATCGTCGGAATATTCGAAGGGGTCGAACTTCTTCGCCGCACAATGGGCCGCCCCCATGTTGGTTTTTCAATCATCATGGAAATGATTTTGCTAAAGCTGCCAACGCATCTGCAAACCCTTTTACCGTTTATTATTTTTTTCTCCACCATCATGAGTTTTTGGAGGCTCAATCAAACACAAGAAATAACAGCAGCAAAAGCATCGGGTGTTTCTGTTTGGCAACTTGTTACAGGGGCCTGTGTTTTAACAACACTTCTGGGGCTTGTTCATTTGATTCTGGTCAACCCCCTTGCATCTGCAATGGCATCCCGGTGCGATTTTTTGGAAAATGCTGTTTTTAGGGCCACCAAAAGCGCCCTGTCTATTTCATCAGGTGGCCTTTGGCTTAGGGAAGCGGGGCCCCAAGACGGATCGAAAACCATTATAAGAACAGCAACTTTTGATCTAGAAAAAAATGAATTCCATCACGTAAGCTTTTATGAGTTTGACAATGAGGGTCAGTACAAAGGGCGATACGATGCGCCAATGGCAAAAATAATTGATGGGGCATGGGATATCGAAAGTGGAACATATTGGGACGAACACGATGTTGCGCATCCTGGTAACACCTTTAAAAGGTCAACCGATATATCGCTGGACAACATTAGAAACAATTACACCAAACCAGAAACCCTGTCCTTTTGGGAAATCCCCAGCTTTATCAATTCACTAGAGGCAACAGGATTATCATCAACGCGATACTTATTATATTGGCACAGCCAGATTGCCAAATTGGGGCAAATAATCGCCATGGTCCTTTTGGCTGCAACGTTTTGTTTGCACCCAACCCGATACCGCAATTCCTCCCGGTTAATTGGCATTGGCGTACTAAGTGCTTTTGTTATACATTTTACCAATGATATTGTTTATGCTTTCGGTATAGCAGAAAAATTACCCGTGCTTCTGGCTGTGTGGATTTCCCCCCTTGTCACGATCATGCTGAGTACGGCGTTTTTACTTCATACCGAGGATACGTGATGTTTGTTTGGGGTTTATTGATCGCTATAGTTCTTGGACCCAGCAATTTGTGCGCCCAACAGCATCCCCCTGCCCCCCTTCAACTAAAAGCAGACCAAATAACATATCAGGAAACACAATCAACAGTTACGGCAACCGGCCATGTGGTGGTTACCCAAAAAGTTTTTCCGAACGGATCACGTACCCTATATGCCGACGCAATTACCTACAACAAGGATGCAGACACGCTTTCGGCAAGTGGTAATGTGTACCTTGAAGAACCGTCTGGTGATATTTTAACGGCTGATTCCGTTTCCTTTAGCGATGATTTCAAAAAGGGCATGATGAAAGCGATGGAAATGATCACAAAGGATCGGGAATACCTATCTGCAGAAACGGGGAGTCGGGAAAATGGCAGCTTGTCAACGGCCGAGGAATCAGTTTATACCCCCTGTTCATTTTGTCGGACCAATAAAAAAACGTCCCCCTTTTGGCAAATACGGGCCGAAAAAGTCACTCATGATCAAAACAATCAAACCGTCACCTATAACAATGCGCGACTGGAAATAAAGGGTGTCCCTGTATTTTATACCCCGTATTTTTACCATCCCGATCCAACCGTCAAAAGGAAATCAGGAATCCTGACCCCCATCTATGGGTCGACAAGGGATCTGGGCGGAATAATCAGCCTGCCCGTTTATTACAGCATTGCCGGCAACCGCGATCTAACAATGACGCCAATTTTAACGTCAAAACAGGGACCCATTATCGTCAGCGAATATCGCCACCGATTCAGGGATGGCGAATCCAAACTGGCGGGAAGCTATACCCGCACGCATGGCCTACCCCTCAGTCAACCAATCCCCTTTAACGGTCCACGCGCACCAAAGCCGGACCGCTGGCATGTGGCTGGCATGGTCAATTATCATCAAAGCGATGAAAGACGACTGTTTTTGGATGTCAATCGGGCAAGCGATACAACGTATTTATCGCGGTATCCCATCACGCGTCAGACGCCGTCCTTTATGCAAAACAAAAACCTAACATCCACGGCCATGGTGGAACAGTTTTCTTGGAACAGTTATTTGGGGATAAGGGCGTTCGCCTTTCAAACAGATACGCCAAAAACGACGCCAATGGTCCTACCAAAGGCTGTCTATGCCACACAAGTGGAGCCAAAAAAGATTGGCGGAATTCTTAGAGTTGATGCGAATGTGCTGTCATTATCACGCGAGAATCCAATTCAACGACAAACAGGCAGTGAAATGCAACGCGTATCCCTTGGGGTTGATTGGAAATCACCGCACATCACATCGTCGGGGCAGCTTGTGACACCACGATTAACCATGCGAGGAGACGGTTACTTTGTGCGGAATTATCGTGATAAAAAAGAAAACGTCGTTGGGCGATTGCTGCCCCAGGCCAGCATTGATTGGCGCTATCCTTTGGTCAGGCGATTTGATCAAAACCAATGGGTGATGCAACCAATGGGCATGGTGGTCGCAAGTCCTTATTCGGCAAACAGAAAAAATATCCCTAACGAAGATTCAACATCCTTTGAGCTGGACGACACATCGCTTTTCCGGCCAAATCGTTATGGCGGCATTGATCGGGTGGATACCGGCTATCGTGGTGTTTATGGGCTGGACAACACCGTGCATTTCCCCGATCAAAAACTGATTAATGTGTTTGTTGGGCAAACAAAAAGATTGGATCATCATCAAGCCATCCCAACGGGCCTGGGGGAAGACAACGCTCAATCTGATTATATAGCTCGCCTTAAAATAAAGCCGATTTCATGGTTAACGGCCCGCTATAGAACGGCGATCAAACCCGCGAACGGCCATCCACGCTATTCGGAAATGGGGGTCAGCTTGGGTGATAAAAAACTACGCCTTGATACGGGGTATGTCTATCTAAACAAAGAAGCAACGCAAAAACATCAATCCGTGTCCCAGCTCAATTGGCAGGCCCGCGGTGAAATGACAGACAATTGGTCGCTATCATTTGCCCAGATTCGCAACCTTAAGCACAATCGTGGTGGCGCATCCCTTGCTAGCTTTGCATCGGCTTCGTATAAGAATGATTGTTTTCGTGTGGATTTTGGGATTTACAAAACCGGTTATTCAGACAGAGATATCAGACCCGATTCTGGATTTTTGGTGCAGTTAACATTCAAAAATCTGGGGTCATTCACCCCAAGCACAACCACGCAATATCCGGGATCGATGCTGACACATTTTTAGGCCGAACGTGTGTGCGTCGTCCGGCCCAAGGCAACAATCCTATCCCTCATAATGCTTTACTAAAAAGTCACTCAACAAACGCACACCAAAGCCGGTCGCACCCTTGTCACTAAGGGGTTTGTCCTTTTTATCCCAAGCAACACCAGCAATATCAAGATGGGCCCACGGAACATCATTAACGAACCGTTTCAAGAATTGCGCAGCCGTACTGCTGCCGGCTCCACGACCTGATCCCACATTTTTGACATCAGCAATATCGGAATCAATATCTTTGTCATAGGCATCCCCCAACGGAAGGCGCCAAACGCCCTCGCCAACAGATTGACCACTCATCGTTAATTTTTCAACCAAACTATCATCGTTGGAAAACAATCCCGCATATTCGTGACCCAGGGCAACGTGAACAGCACCCGTTAGTGTTGCCAAATCAATCATCGCTTGTGGTTTAAACCGATCCTGCGCGTACCACAAAGCATCAGCCAGGACCAAACGCCCCTCGGCATCGGTATTGACAACCTCAATCGTTTGACCAGACATAGATGTCACCACGTCTGCCGGACGTTGCGCCGAACCTGATGGCATATTTTCGGCCATTCCCATGATCCCAACGACGTTCACCTTGGCCTTGCGCAACGCTAAAGCTTTCAACAAACCCATCACAACCGCTGATCCACCCATGTCGTATTTCATGTCCTCCATATTATTGGATGGCTTTATGGAAATTCCACCAGAATCGAACGTGACCCCCTTGCCCACAAAGGCAATCGGCGCCTGGTCTTTTGGACCATTCATCCATTGCAAAACAATCAGCTGGGATTCGTTAACGCTGCCTTGGCCAACACCAAGCAAAGCATTCATCCCCAATTTCTGCATTTGTTTTTCGCCCAGGACCTCGACCTTGATTCCTAGTTTCTTGAGCTCGAGAGCACGTTCAGCCATAACAGCTGGATAAAGAACATTCGGTGGTTCCGATGTCAAATGACGCGTCAAAAACACACCCTCTGCTATGCTTTTAAGGGGCGCAAAGGTGGATTCGCTGATAGCAACATCCCCAGTAATGAACACGAGATCCTTTAGCAAGGACGTCTCTTTTTTCTTGGTTTTGTATTGATCAAATTTCCATGATCGCAAATATGCCCCGACGGCAATATGGGCGACGGCTTCCGATGGATTCATCATAGCCAAATCATGCAAATCAACAACAACCCGCGAATCCTGACATTTGCCAAGAATAGCCATTATTTTTGCGCCAATCTCTTGTAACACCTGGGGGGTTAATTTTTCCGCCTTGCCCAATCCAACCAAAATGACCTGATGATAATCAATGCCCGACGATGCCAGAATAGAAAGCGATTCTCCCTTTTTACCCGTAAACAACCCTTTGGATAGCGCCCGCGTTAAGGTTCCGCCTGCTTGTTGATCAAGCTGTTGCACTACCGCTGTCTGAATTTTTTCTTCAAAAACCCCCAGGATGATCGTTTCTTTGGATCCGGTGTTTTCTTTCAAGAATGAAATATGCATACAATAAACCCTTTTTTTAGAATTTTAATTTATAGTATTTCTCTTAATGGTTAATAGACAACAGAATGGCTCTCTGGATGGCCACGTCAGGCTTCGCCCTTCTCGCCATGACAACAATAACGTCATGGCGAGTGAGCAGAGCGAGCGTGGCCATCCAAAAACACATCTATTACACACAGAAAAACACTTTAGTGATCAGTGTATACCCAAAATCCACTGATTCCGAGCAAAAAATCCTGTCGCCTGTACCGGCAACAAACCTAATCTGCTGAATCTAATTCACCCATTGGGCGCCCCAAATGGTAATCCAGCGTCTTCATCAGGGATGCTTTTAATGGTGTTGTTGGGGACCAGCCTAATATTTCCTGTGCATTTTTGATGGATGGCACGCGCCTTAGGATATCCTGATAATAAACACCATAATGATCGCCCGATTGCACATCATTAACAATGACCTTGTCGGCGATTGCTTTATAGTCAGGATAGCCCTTGATCGAATCAATCAACAAATAAGCCAATTCCTTGATTGATACATCATTATCAGGATTTCCAATATTGAAAATTTGTCCACTTGCCTTGCCATCGACATTATCGATAATTTTTAACAACGCCGCAACACCATCATCGATATCGGTAAATGATCGTCGTTGTTGTCCGCCATCAACCAATTTAATTTCCCCAAGATAAAGGATGTCATGGATGAATTGTGTGACGACACGGGATGATCCTTCCTTTGGGGCATAGATGCTGTCCAGCTTTGGCCCCAGCCAGTTAAATGGCCTGAAAAGCGTATAATCCAACCCACTGTGCACGCCATAGGCATAGATAACACGATCGAGCAATTGCTTGGAGCATGAATAAATCCAGCGTTGCTTGTTGATTGGCCCCAACACAAAGTTTGACGATTCTTCGTTAAATTCTTCGTCCGGACACATCCCATAAACTTCGGATGTCGATGGAAAAATAACCCGCTTTTTATAGGTTACGCATTGGCGCACAATTTCCAGGTTGGCTTCGAAATCAAGTTCGAACACCCTCAATGGGTCGGTCACATACAACCCGGGCGTTGCAATTGCAACCAATGGCAAAACTGTGTCACATTTTTTGATGTGATATGCGATCCATTCTTTGTTGATGGTGATATCCCCCTCGACAAAATGAAAGCGCGGATTGCCAAGACTTCCGTCCAGCTTGTTGCTGTCCATATCCATTCCAAAAACTTCCCAGTCGGTTTTTTTAAGGATGGTTTCCGTTAAGGTGCTGCCGATAAAGCCATTAACACCAAGGATCAAAACTTTTTTAGACATTTAAATTCCTAATTTGTTGGAGACTACATGCCGCACCTCACGTTCGGCGTTGACAGATGATATCCTAAGATCTCTCATATTTCATCAAAATAAATAGGGGTCATTCTAAGGCAACGTAAATTTTGTTTGTTGATATAGTTTTGTTGAATAGCCTTTGAAAAATAACTTGCAAATAAAATAAAATGCGAGTAAAAGCTGAGACAACAACAGGAGGATGGCAGCGCGAATTATGGCGTCTTTCGCTGCTAAATCCCCATGACGAGTGCAACTGTCGAAATACGCTGCATAATGAACCACGAAAGGTGTTCGATGTGACTTCCGATTGCGATAACCACTATCAAGAAATGCAACCTCTTCCTGCCCCATTAAAGAAATCCATCGCTCTGGTGCTCATGGGCAATTTCATGGAATATTTTGACCTTATGCTGGGTGTGCACTTAGCTATCGTATTGAATAAAGTTTTTTTGCCACAAGATACCGGATACGAACATATCTTGCGACCAATGACGTTTCTTATGCCTTTGTGTGTGCAGCCTATTGGGGCATTGGTCTGGGGCTATGTTGGCGACAACTTCGGCAGAAAAATTGTGCTCATTACTACCATGATGTTTATGTCTGTTTGTTGTATTTTCTTGACCTTTATACCTACCTATGCCCAGTGGGGCATAATGTCAACCATATGCTTTTTTACTATTCGTTCGATTCAATCTATTATGACATCAGGGGAAAATGGATCTGCGGATGTCTATGTCGCAGAAATAGTGTCAGCGCCTAAAAGTTATTTTTTGGCAACAATTCTTGAATGCTCTTGTTCCCTTGGTGGGTTATTTGCGTGCCTTGTTGGTTCGTTGAGTTTGCTTATTGACCCAGTAGCTGGATGGAAGATAGCGTTTATAGTAGGGGGAACGATTGCTGTTTTGGGAGGTTATGCTCGAAAAGATTTAAAAGAAACACCTGAGTTTTTAAATTTTGCTTATACGAAACGGAACAAAGAAAAAGAAACCAACATCAATCAAACGTATGTGTTTAGAAATATTTTTGCTGAAGGATTGGCGCACACGTATGTAGGGATGTTTTTTTATGTACAATTCGCCTATCTACCATCGATATTAGAAAAACAGTTTGGGTGGAGCACTTCTAAAATTTTATTAAATAGCACCTGTCTTTTGTTGGGATCCATAGTTTGTGAAGTTGCTGTAGGTTTGCTTGCTCTAAAAATTGACCCAAGGAAAACACTAAAAACTCTCTACGCTTTAGGTATTGTCAGTTGCTTATTTTTTAGTACTCAATCATGGCTGTTGTCGTCTCCATCGAGTATAATTTTTACACAATCCTTTTTTTATATTTTTGCGGTAGGAATTGTTCCTGTTATACCTATCTTTATTAAATCATACCCATTAAAGCATCGCTTAAAATCTCATATGTGGGGTTTGGTTCTTGCTAAGATGGTGGCGCTTCTATTAACGGCATATGTTTGCGAGAAATTTGACAGCATTAACATCTTATTATTAGTAATGGCAGGTGCAGCCGGGGTGTCTTTAATAGGTGTGTACTTATTTAAGGCTTATGACGAGGGCATGACGAAAGAAGAAAGACAAAATTACCACCTAAGGAATGATATGATCCTTACAAAGGCTTATTCCAAATGGCAAAAAGAACATCATTGATCAGAAATGGATCTTAAGTAATCTGAGTTCGATATAAGACAATGGCATTCGGTTAGCATGAAATTCACATCAAACAGGACATTCCCCCGTCCTCCCGCGACTTGATCGCGGGAGGACGGGGTAATTCTTATAAACCGACAAGAAAAAGACGGGTATATACCCTATCCCTCCCCAATCGCATCCTCGCACCGATGGCATAAATCCGGATGGGGGCGTTCGGTCACCGCCCGTGAATTCGACATCGTCGCTTGCCCAACCTCTGGCAACACTCGCCAACAGCGTGGGCATTTCGCACCCTCTGCCAGGCTGGCTATGACACCAATATCCTCTAAATCATCCGCTGTAACGGCACTGGCTGGTGGCTGCGCAATCACCATTTTGGCCCCTGACGTGATTGATAATTCTGCCAAATCAACATCCAAAGATTCAAACAACGCAGCGACTTCGCTGGTTCCATAAACAACGACTTGGGCCTGCAAGCTGGATCCAATGGTTTTGGCTGACCGTTCCAATTCCAGCGTATTGGTGATGACCTTGCGGATCGTTCGAACTGTTTCCCACCGGTTGGCAAGATCAGCATCAAACCAATCATCCGGCAATTCAGGGAACAGTTGTTCATGGATGCTGGTCTTTTGGTCGCCCTTGTAATCATGCCAGGCTTCTTCGGCTGTAAAACTTAGAACCGGAGCCAACCAATGCACCAGACTTAGAAAGACATGATTCATAACAGTTCTGGTGGATCGTCGCTTTAGTGAATCCGGCGCATCACAATATAAACTATCCTTTCGGATATCGAAATAAAAGGCAGACAAATCCATCGCACAAAACGTGTGCAACGCTGTATAGAACGCGGAAAAATCGTAGTCAACAAGACACTGCTGATGCAGGGTTTCCAAATTCTTTAACTGATGCAGTATATATTTTTCGAGACTTGGAAGATCATCATGCGAAACCGTCTCGTCATCCGAATGTCCATTCAGGGCCCCCAACAAATACCGCAGGGTATTCCTAAGACGCCTGTAGATATCCTCCTGGTATTTCAAAATCTCTTTGCCGATACGCAAATCTTGAGTATAATCGGACCCAACAACCCAAAGGCGCAAAAGATCCGCCCCCAGGGTATTGACGATTTCATCCGGCGCGACCACGTTCCCGGATGATTTGGACATTTTGTATCCCTTTTCATCCAGAACGAATCCATGCGTCACAACCTGACGATAGGGGGCTTTCCCTGTAATTCCACACGATTCAATCAGGGACGATTGGAACCATCCGCGATGTTGGTCCGATCCCTCGAAATACAAATCAGCGGGCCATGTTAGGTTTGGTCGATCTTCTAAAACGAAATGGTGGGTACAGGCGCTATCAAACCAAACATCAACGATATCGCTAACCTTTTCGTAATCGTCGGCTTTGTATTTACTGCCAAGGAAGTAGGATGAATCATGGCGTTGCCAGGCCTCTATCCCCTCGTCAGCAATTGCCTGGACAATTCGGCCATTTACCGCAGGGTCACGCAGTGGCTCCCCCGTTTCATGATGAACAAACAATGCAATAGGCACGCCCCATGTCCGTTGACGCGACAAACACCAATCAGGGCGCTTTTCCACCATGCTCAGGATTCGGTTTTTGCCCTGTGCCGGGAACCATTCGACCCCATGAATCGCATCCACGGCTTTTTGTCGCACGGCATCAATATCAACAAACCATTGGGATGTTGCGCGGTAAATCAGCGGAGTTTTTGACCGCCATGAATGGGGGTAACTATGGGTGATTTTACCAGAATGCAACAGGGCGCCGACGTTCCGTAATTCTTCCAGAATCCTTGGGGCCACCTTGTATACATGATCACCAGCGAACAGGGGAACGTGGGCATAATACGTGCCATCCGCCTGAACTGTTGCCGGAACCTCTAGGCCATATGTTTGTCCCACACCAAAATCCTCGACACCGTGTCCGGGGGCTGTGTGAACCAAACCCGTACCCGAATCTGTTGTAACGTGGTCGCCTGGGATCAGGGGGACATCAAAATCATACCCATGGCCGCGCCATGGATGGGCGGAAATCGTCCCTGCAAGCTCGCCCCCCTTGACTGTGCCAATCGATGCGTAATTCTGAATACCCGTCTTGGTGACAAATTCCTGGACCAGGTCATGCGCAATCACAAAGCGTTTCCCGGCTGCAATCAGATCCGTTCCATCGATCACCTCGATCAGGGTGTATGTAAATTCTGGGCCATAAGCAATGCCCCGGTTACCCGGCAAGGTCCATGGCGTCGTCGTCCAAATAACCATGGATGCGCCCTCTAGCAATGGGATGGATGCTTTAACGATTTTGAACGCAACATAAATAGAATGGCTTGTGTGGTCACGATATTCGACCTCGGCCTCGGCCAGGGCTGTACCCTCGACCACCGACCATAAAACCGGTTTTAATCCCCGATATAACAAACCATTCATATGGAATTTCAGGATTTGTTCTGCAATCCGCGATTCTGTCTTTGGATCCATCGTTTTATAAGGATCGTCCCAATCAGCGATAATTCCCAGGCGCTTTAATTCTTCTTTTTGAACACCAATCCATTTTGATGCAAACGACCGGCATTCAGCCAGAAATTCTAGGACAGGAATCTCTTCTTTCTTTTTGCCGTGAGCGCGGTAATTTTCCTCGACCTTCCATTCAATGGGCAAACCGTGGCAATCCCATCCTGGAACCAATGGCGCATCGCACCCTTTCATCTGATAGGTTTTCGTTACGATATCTTTTAAGATATAGCTTAGCGCATGCCCAATATGGATATGCCCATTGGCATAAGGGGGGCCAAAGTGCAGAATGAATTTTTTCTTATTTTTGGCCGTATTCCGCAACCTTCTGTGCAGATCGATATCCTGCCAATATTTGATCAGTTCTGGTTCGCGCTTTGCCAGACCAGCCTTCATTGAAAAATTGGTCTTGGGCAAAAAAACAGTGTTTTTATAATCCAGGTTTTTGTGATCCATTGGTTTGTGACGGCGCCATACTATGTGAAAAGATATATCTTTTATAGGATATTCAGGCACCCGATAGCAATAAGAGTTGCGTTGGGGTTGAATGATTTTATTACAGGACACCCCGGATCAGGTCATGCCCTAGCATCAAACATAAATATGAGAAGAATTACTTTAAAACGTTTTGTAGGTAATTTTTATCTTGTTTGCAACTTTTTTCATGAGCGTGGGCAGCGCATAAGCAGACAAATCGGACAGGTCAGCCCAAATACCATCCGGGCAGCCATCCGATTTCCCCACCATTATATGTAGCGTTAAATGAAAATGGGTAAATGTATGCCTCACGACTTCGTCCAGGGTCTGCCACTGACCACCCAATTCACCCGATGGACATGCCCCATCCTCCCACGGCGTTGTTGGAAATCCCATCATTCCGCCCAGCAACCCTTTTTCTGGACGCCTTTCCAACAGGATGCGCCCGTGGTCATCCAGCATACAATAAACAATCCCAAATCGTTCTGGCTTTGGGGGTTTTTGGATTCGCCTTGGCAGATCAGCCGCGATGTCATCCTGAAAAGCCTTGCATATACCGACCAGTGGGCAATTCTGGCATAACGGTTGCCGCGGTTTACAAACAAGGGACCCCAAATCCATCAGGCTTTGCGCGAAATCGCCGGCCCGATCGAGGTGATCAAACAAGGATGCAACGCCCCACACCGCGTCTTTTAAGGCTGGAAGGGGGGTTTGTATGGCAAAAAGTCGTGAAAAAACACGGATCACGTTCCCATCCACGGGCACAATCGGATGATCAAATGCAATCGATGCAATGGCTGCCGCCGTATACGCGCCGACCCCGGGCAATTTCTGCAAAGCATCCGGATCCGACGGAATCCCCATCGCTGCCATTTGCTGCGCCGCCCTGTAAAGGTTACGCGCACGGCTGTAATACCCCAACCCCTGCCATTCCACCAAAACATCATCCAGTGTGTCGGCCGCTAAATCTTCGATCCTGGGCCAGCGATCTATAAACCGATTAAAATAATTGATTACCGTCCCAACCGTTGTTTGTTGTAACATGATTTCGCTTAGGTACACATGGTACGGATTTGGGGCGCACCCCGCGTTTGCACGCCATGGCAAAACACGCCGGTTTTGGTCATACCACTGCAGCAAACGAATTCGAATTTGATTCTGGATTGATATCATGAACAATGTACCCCCACCAACAGAACAAAAAAGACGATATGGATCCATGAAATCGGTTGGATCCTGCATTAAATCTGTTGTGCGGCCGGTTTGTCAACGATATGGATTTGTCAGCGTTAATATTATTTTGGATTGGCCAAAAATTGTTGGGGAGACGTTGGCGAATTCCTGCGAGGTCATTAAAATTGTTTTTGCGCCGAATACCCGGCAAAATGGGTGCGTACATTTACGGGCGACCAGTTCCATGGCAGCGACACTACCCTATTACGAGGCTTTGATTTTGGAAAAAATCAACCAATATTACGGGTACAAGGCCGCGACACAGCTTCGTATTTTTCATGGGTTTGTTCCAAAGGCGGTAACACCAGAAAAAAAGAAACCAGTTCTGGCAGAGGGTGACGTAAGATTGGTTGACAATGCAACATCACCCATCGATTACGAACCCTTAAGGGATGCCCTAAGGGGGCTTGGGGAACAGATTTATGGAAAAACATAAGAGCCATACCCCGGGAAATGATCGAGGCAAAAAGATAGAAAAACTTGCAGATTTACTATGAATGATATAACATGACCAGTGTGACTAGTTATAGAGAGGTAAAAAAATGCATGTGTGGCAAGTTCAAGAGGCAAAGGCGAAATTAACGCAATTTATCAATCAGGCGAAAGATACCCCCCAGATAATTTCTCGGCATGGGAAGTGTGAGATTATTGCGATGAGCCTCAGACAATATCATGACTTGATTTCATGCAAAAGGGATATTACATCGTTTTTTCGTGCTTCACCCCTTTGCGAAGTGACGACTTTTACAACAGACCGAGACACAACCTTAATGCGCGAAATTGATCTATGATTTATCTGCTCGATACAAATGTGATTTCCGAGATGATACGGCAACGCCCAGATGAAAATGTTCTTGCATGGTTAAGGCACATTGATATGTGTCATTTTTCACTCAGTGTTCTTTCCCTTGGAGAAATTAGAAAAGGCGTTGAAAAAATTGGCGATTCCTCAAAAAAACAAAGGATTATCCAGTGGCTTGAAATTGATCTTCCACGAGAATTTTTAGGCAGGATCATCCCCATCGATCAATGCGTGTCTGATAAATGGGGATATATAACTGCATTAAGCCCCATCCCAGCCATCGATGGATTGATTGCGGCTTCGGCACTTGTTCACAATCAAAAACTTGTGACACGTAATGTAAAAGATTTCAAAAATATTCCAGGGCTCGAAATTATTAATCCCTGGATGATTGAACCATCCGCATAAAACAGTTAACTGATTAATTGAGGAATTAGAAAAATGAGGAACGCCAAGGATCCACTATCCTATGATGATTTTGACCGTGTCGATTTGCGGTCGGGCACTATTGTAAAAGCAGAAGAATTCCCACGAGCAAAAAAACCCGCTTTCAAGGTTTGGGCAGATTTTGGTCCCACTATCGGCGTTTTGCAAACATCCGCCCAGGTAACCGCTCATTACACCCCAGAAACACTGGTCGGCCGGCAAATTGTGGGCTGCGTTAATTTGGGCGAAAAGAATATCGCGGGGTTTTTATCGCAATTCTTGCTTGTCGGATTTGCTGATGATAATGGCGCAATATGCTTGGTGACCGTTGATCCAAAAGTACCCAATGGTCAAAAGATGCATTGATATAAATAAAGAATTCTATACCCATTTCCAATGATTTCCTCCGCACGTCCTCCCGCGACCAATGATCAACCGGTGGCGCGGAATCCACATGGGGAAACCTATGGGTTTCCTGGTCAAGCCATGGGGTGACGGGAGGGTTGTTGCGGGAAATCAGGGAAAAGGGGCATATCCGTGCGATATATGAATTTTCTCCTTAAACAGAACAAATCTTACCATAGTTACTTATATGGGGCGATTTTTGACACTGTTTATGGTAAAAATTAAAAAACAAAAGAATTAATATTTTCATTCACCCCGAACATCGGTTTGATGCGGGCATCAGGAACACGTCACTATGTTAACGTTACACGATATAGTTTACCGAATCGGTGGCAGAGTCTTATTGGACGATGTTCGCCTTCAGCTGGCAGATGGTCAACGGGCTGGCCTTGTTGGTCGCAATGGGTGCGGGAAATCTACGCTCTTTAAAATTATCCTGGATGAAGTTCATGCCGATGGTGGCAAATCCGAAGTTTCAAAAGGCCAGAAAATTATCACCGTCAAACAAGAAGTCCCCGGGGGCGACCAAACGCCGTTGGAATTTTTGCTGGCATCCGATCAGGAAAGAAGTGATCTGTTTCATGCGATTGAAACGTGCCAGGATCCCAACAAGCTCGGGGATTATTATGAACGACTGATCCAGATTGATGCCTATAGTGCCGAAGCCCGCGCCAGCATTGTCCTGAAAGGTCTTGGCTTTTCTGAGGAGGAGCAAAACAGGGCCCTGTCGTCATTCTCGGGCGGATATCGTATGCGTGTGGCATTAGCGGCCGCCCTGTTTCAGCAACCTGATGTATTATTGCTCGACGAGCCAACAAACCATCTTGATTTGGAAGCAACGATTTGGTTAAAGGAATTTTTGAAAAGCTACCCCAACAGTTTGTTGATTATCAGTCATGATCGGGAATTAATGAATGACTGCGTGGATATTATTTTCCATTTACAGCAGGGGAAAATAACCCGATACGGTGGAAACTATGACACGTATATTCGAACCTATACGGAACAACAAATGTTTGCGGCGGCATTTAATGCGAAAGTCGATGCTCAACGCAAACATCTTCGGGCCTTTGTGGATCGTTTTAGTGCCGGGACACGGTCGAAACAGGCACAAAGTCGCGTCAAGGCGCTTGAAAAATTAAGCTCCATTTCGATAGTATCAGACGATCCAACGGTTCAACTGAATTTCCCGGCATCAGAGGAACTATCGCCGCCCATTATTCATTTCGAAAAAGTATCTTTGGGATATGGCGATAATATCGTCCTCAATCACCTAAGCGGCAACATAGCGCCGAATGATCGAATCGGGTTGTTGGGCGCCAATGGCAATGGTAAATCAACGTTCGCCAAGTTTTTGGCCGGTCGATTGCAACCGTTAACGGGTGTTTGTACGATGCATCCAAAGTTGCGCGTTGGATATTTCCATCAGCATCAGTTGGAGGATTTGGATCGATCAGCATCGGCCCTGCAGCAAACCAGTCGATTAATGGCAACCGCCAACGAAACACAGGTGCGATCCCATTTGGGACGTTTTGGATTTTCCCGGGACAAGGCCGAAGTCCGCATTGAAAGTTTATCTGGCGGAGAAAAAGCGCGGCTGGTTTTTGCCCTAATCACATTATCCAAGCCACACTTATTAATCCTGGACGAGCCAACAAACCATTTGGATATTGAAATGCGCGAATCATTGATGATGTCGATCAATGATTTCTCTGGCGCTGTGATTTTGATTGCCCATGATTGGCATTTGTTGAATCTAACCGTCGATCGCCTTTGGGTGGTCAAGGATCATTCCGTAACACCCTATACAAAATCATTAGAAGACTACCGCCAAGAATTATTGGGCAAAAAATCAGAGAGCAAAGAAAAAGGTCAGGGATCAAAGAAAAAAGGGAAATGATTGCTTAACCAAACCTTAATGTATTGCGCATACCATAAAGGATAAGGCCAACACAAACCCGCAGCATCCTCATGCCCAAGCTCACCTCTCGCAAACGATATGGGATTGCATCCCTCCTGTTCCTTGTCTTGGGGTACACTGCCTATTCCATCCATATCCACAAATCCCCTGCGAACACCTATCAAACGTACTATGGATATGTCGAGGGTGTTTTCATCAGGGTTAGTTCTCCTGTTGGAGGGATTTTGGAAACGTTAAAGGTCAAAGAAGGGGACCATGTTGATAAAAATGCACCCCTGGCTTTGCTCGAGAAAGCAAACGAAGACGCATCCGAAGGGGAGATTCTCTATCACATCAAGGAAGAAGAATCAAAACTTGCCTTCGCGCAAGAGGTTTTAAAAAGGCGGGAAATCCTGTCCCGGAATAAACAGGATTCTGTGGAGAATTACCAGGATGCAAAAGCATCCGCGGAGGGTAGCCAAGCCCGACTGGAGGCTTTACGCTATAGCCTCAAGAAAGCTCGGTGGGTTTTGAGCATGAAATCCATTAATGCTCCTTGTGCGTCCAAGGTTATTCAAAAACACTTTAACGAAGGGGAATACGTGGCCCCCGGATCGCCCGTATTAACCCTTTTCCCAAAAGACAGCTTGAAGGTTAAGTTTTTTGTATCGCTATCGAACCTTCCCCATATTCAGTACGGATCCGTGGTAGAGATTTCCTGCAGCGGCTATTCCACCCCCCTCAAGGGAGCTGTTTCATTTATTAGCCCAGAGGCTGAATACACACCACCCGTTCTGTACACCACAAAAGAACGGGAAAAGATGGTCTTTATGGTGGAGGTTAACGTCCGGGGCAACCCGTTGATATCAGGGTTAATTTTGATACCAAAGCTGTGGCGGCGGCAGCGTGAGTTTGATGATGCAAGAATTTTATCAAAATAACCAGCCCGCTATCAACCAGCCTGTCATTGAAATTCGATCCTTGAAGAAACATATCCCTCCCCATTTGGGGATTTCAATTGATCAGTTTTCAGTGAACAAAGGGGAGATGGTTGCCCTGCTAGGGCCCAATGGGTCCGGCAAGACAACATTCCTTCGGATGCTATGTGGCCTTGTTAAGGTTGATTCTGGAACGGGGATTTGCCTTGGATCCAATATCATAACGGATTCCCAGAAAATAAAGGCTTCTATTGGGTATATGACCCAAAAATTTAGCCTGTATGATGATTTGACAGTTGGCGAAAACATACGATTCATTTCTGATCTGTATGAATGCCGCTATAGCCGAAAGGAACTGGATCGCTATTTAGATGAATTTTCATTGCTGCATCGGAAAAATCAACTAACCAAACATTTGTCCGGGGGCTGGAAACAACGATTATCATTGGCCGCTTGCTTATCGCACCATCCGCAAATTCTGTTGCTGGATGAACCAACAGCTGGTGTTGATCTAGAGGCGCGGCATGAATTCTTGGCCCGCGTTCAGTCGCTGACCGATAAGGGGATAACGGTTATCCTGATAACCCATTATTTGGATGAACTGCGGTATTGTAATCGGATCGTCTATTTGAATGATGGAAAGATCGGCATTGATCAGGATATTCGCCCCTTTATTGATCAGGATATCTGGTCTGTGCACCCCCATGATCGGGATAACTGTGTTGCTGTGCTGGGTCAAGACAAAAGAATCAAGGGGATTGTTCCGGCTGCAGCCTCTTTATTTTTTGCGGCACACCCTGCCGATCATCAAAGGATCGTTATGGATCATAAGGATTTGGGGATTTTTTCCGAGGTTCCTTGTGGGCTGGAGGGGTTTTTGGGTAAGGTGTTGCTGGATCATAAAGGGAGAAATGGGGGATGAGTGGACTGTTTCCGAATTATGACAGGGTAAGATCGTTGGTCATTAAAGAATTTATTCAGATATGGCGGAATCCCGTTCTAATTTTTCTTTTGATCATATTGCCATTATTTCAAATTTTTCTTTATAGTTATGCCGTTAATCTTGACGTTAAAAATGCCCCAATAGCCGTCATTGATTACGACAAAAGCCCGTTCTCACGCGATTTCTTGCAATCCCTTCACGAGACAAATTATTTTTCTTTTGTTAAGGAAGCAGAAAATGAACAAGAAATCGAGGATCTTTTTAAAAGCAATAAAATAATTTTTTCTGTGACAATCCCGTCTGATTTTTCAAATCGATTGGTACGCCAACAAAGCCCGCAAATTTTGATTGAGGTAGATCAAAGCGATCCCTTGAATTCTGGAAACGCCACAGGTGCTGCCATAGCATTACGAAATATAGCATTTAAAACAGAATTAACGGGTCCTTTTTTAAAGCTCGAAAAAGAAACAGCCCCCTTTGAGGTTTTGATACATCCCCTTTTCAATCCAGAGGGCAGGACGCAGCCCTTTATTGTGCCAGGATTGATCGGGGCCCTTTTGGCCATGATCATTACCATATTGGCTGGATCCTCTATAGTTTCTGAAAAAGAATCCGGAACAATGGAAAATTTAATGATGACACCCTTAACATTTGCAGAGACTATATTAGGAAAACTTGTGCCAAATTTTATCATAGGGATGGTTCTTACGGTTTCCTTGCTGATCTCGACCGCCTATATTTTCAATATTCCCGTTCGTGGAAGCTACCTACTTGTCCTTCTTCTTTTATCCCTTTATACAGTCAACACTTTAATCATTGGTTTCTTGTTTTCCGTGATGGTAAAAAATCAAACGACGCTGGTGCAGATAAATGGGGCCTATATGATGCCATCCATGCTTTTATCCGGATTTTCTTTTCCCTTTTATGGCATGCCAGAATGGGCAAAACTTGTTGGGGAGGCATTGCCGTTGACGCATTTTTTGTTCGCCTTCAAAGCCATTCTTCATAAGGGATCTAGTTTTGGCCATATCTATCCCGACATCCTTTATCTTTGCGCATTTACAATGGTTACATTTTATGCCGCCATGAAATTCAACAAGCGTCATTTGCACTGAATTTATGTGAACGAACAGGAGAGAGTTAAAATTATGCAAGTTATACAATCAAGGGCAACAATAAAATGAACACCAGTACAAACGAATTTACGACTAATGATTTCAAAGCCAAGCATGAATATTTGTCCCTTTCACTACAAGAAGACGGATATCTGACATTTTGCCAAAAGTATGAGATGAAAAACCCCTGGATTTTATCTGCAGAAGTTCGATTTCGGGGGGGGTCGCCATCCCATATTGTTTTTCTTGAGCAGGCTATCAATATCGTTATTCAGGCCCATGATATTCTGCGGACTAGTTATCATCATAATGAATCACGGTGGGAACGAATTGTCGCCGAAACTATGGCGTATTCGCTGCCGTGTCATGATATCAAAGATTTGGATGAAGCAGAAAAGGCGGAAATTCTTAGCAATTTTTCCAAGCTCAACCAGCTAGCTACATTTCCATCCTACGCTGCGCCTTTGTTTCAGCTTGATTTGATACGGGTTACAGATGATGAGTTTATTCTTTTCATGAATTTTGAGCATTTGATTGTTGATGGATTGAGCGCCGAAGTCTTTTTAAGGCAGCTGTTTTCAACATATCAATCGTTGATTGAGAGGAAAATTATCGACCTTAGGGCAAAACCCTATCTCGATTACGTCCTACAAGTCCATCGTGATTTCCAGGGATTTCAGCCGATTGACCCATCCTGGGAAACACTTCTTGTTTCAGGAGAACCAAAAATAAAATTCGAAGAAACAGGGGTTATCCCTGCAGCGTTGATGGACAGAATCAAAAAAGCCTGTCATCAAAAAGGGGTGTTTCCAATGACACTTTTGTATTCTGTATTTAGCTACACCCTAAGACAGCTCACCAATCAGCCAAGAATATTAACGGGGGTCTACTTAGGGAACAGAGAAAAGGCATTTTCCAACTCTATGGGATATTTTATCAATTTGGCTATTTTAGAGGAAAATTCCGAATCATTGGAGGATGCGCTTGTTAAAAATCAACAACTCTTAAGGGGTGCCCTTAGAAATCATACCCCACTTCATAGTTTTGAAACATGCACAAAGATTCCATTCTATTTTAATTATATTCCCGTATTGAGTGAAAATTTAGGAGGTGCCGTTATTAACACTCGATTGCGCACTGGTCGATATGATCAGGCCCAGAAAATAACCCCACAAAGCCTCGTCTTTAGGATTTGGGAACAAGAAGACAAAAATGCCACACTTAGCATATTTTACCAGGAGGGATTTTTATCACCAGATCAGGCCAAACAAATGATAGAGGATTACATTGGACATCTAGAAAAACAATCCAGTTAAATACTTTTTTCTATTCCTGACGTCGGATTGGGGTTAAATTGGGCCGTAAAGATCACACAAGGATGGCACAATGACCCATTTTTATCCCCACACATATGAATTTTTTGAGCGATTGCAGAAAAGGAACCCGCATCCCGAAACAGAATTAACCTATACGGATCCCTATACGTTGCTGGTTGCGGTCGTGCTATCGGCGCAATCCACAGATAAGGGGGTAAACAAAGCCACGGAATCCCTGTTCCAAGTGGCGAACACTCCGGAAAAAATGGTTGATTTGGGGATTGAGGGTCTAAAAAAATACATCAAAACAATCGGCCTTTATAACAACAAAGCAAAGAATATTATTGGGCTGTCCAGACTGCTTATCGAAAGACATAATGGACAGGTCCCATCCGATCGCATCAGCCTAGAGGCGCTTCCCGGTGTTGGGCGCAAATCAGCGAACGTTGTTTTAAGCGTCGCATTTCATCAGGATACATTTCCGGTGGACACACATATGTTTCGTGTATGCAACCGAACAGGCCTAGCCCCCGGAAAAACCCCAAAGGATGTCGAACGAACACTAGAGGCGATTGTCCCCCCGCCCTTTCGGCATCATGCCCACCACTGGATTGTTCTGCATGGGCGGTATATCTGTACAGCCATAAAACCAAAATGTATGATTTGCCCTATCAGCGATTTATGCGACTATTACCAAACCAGGGCACAATGCGCAATTTTGTAACAATCCATCCAAAAGAAAAAATGACGGGGGAATTTTTTGTCCCCGGTGATAAATCAATCAGCCATAGGGTTTTGATTTTGGCGGCATTAACAAAAGTTCCACTAGAAATCAAAAACCTCAATTCTGGCGAAGATGTTGCACGAACCAGGGACGCCTTGAAATTCTTAACGGAACCATCGAGGCACCCTTTGGACATGGGGAATTCGGGAACGTCAGCGCGCCTGCTGATGGGATTGTTGTCGACCCTGCCCCATTCATCGACGCTTACTGGCGATGAATCGCTCAGTCGGCGCCCGATGAAACGCGTAATGGATCCGCTAAGGCAAATGGGGGCGAAATTCCTGTGCCCGGACGGGGATCATCTGCCCATCACGATTCAGGGGGGTGCCACCCTAACGTCTATCGTTTATCGCCAATCTGTCCCATCAGCCCAGGTTAAATCAGCGATTTTATTAGCTGGATTGTTTGCGGACGGAACCACCACGGTTGTGGAACCCATTCCAACACGGGATCATACGGAACGACTGATGGCACATTTGGGCATGCCGATTACCGTGTCCCATAATGCTGATGGGGAGTATCAAGCGTCTGTCCAGGGGAAAAAAGGATTCGCACCAGTGTCTGCGTCTGTGTCCGTGTCAGCATTAGAGATTCCGGGTGATCCCTCTGCCGCAGCCTTTTGGATTGTGGCGGCTTTACTAACCAAGGATTCCCTGATCACCATCAAAGATATTTGCTGGAATCCTTACCGGCGGGGCTTTTGTGAAATCTTACAAAAGATGGGTGCGGCCATTACGGTTATAGCAACAACCCCCAGATGTGGCGAAGACTGCGTTGATTTAATCTGCAAAACAAGCCCCCTGACGGCCATCGAAATCTCCGCGGACATGTCGGCCAGCCTGATCGATGAATATCCAATCCTGGCTGTCGCTGCTGCATTTGCCAAGGGACAATCCATCTTTCATGGCCTGGGCGAGCTACGACACAAGGAATCTGATCGCCTGGATGGGATTTTTAGGGGTTTAACTGCGTGCGGCATTAAGGCCGAAATCCAATCCGATTCGCTGATTATTCATGGGCAATCCTTTGGGGAAAGCCCCGATACTCCAATCCAGATTTTTGCCAACAACGATCACCGCATCGCAATGGCGTTTTCCATTTTCGCCCTGGCGCATTCACGACCTGTCACAATTCATCAAACCGACACCGTTAATACAAGCTTTCCTGATTTTTTTGAGCAGGTGGCGGGGATTTAAAGATGACCCCCTCCGTCGCACCCATTAAAATTTTCTTTTTAAAATATGGGAATGCGGTATGATAGAATGTAGTTTTAGACTTCTAGCAATGTGCAATGAAAAGAAAAGATTTAACCCCGCTCCTTACATCTTTCCCTGGACGCTATGCCCGGGCATTGTTTGCTGTTTGCGAAGCACGGGGGAAAACAAATGAAATTCTGGATGACCTTCAAAAGGTAGACCGCTTTTTTAAAAGCAGCCCAGAATTGCAGCGCATGCTCAGTGGTTCTGGATTGCCCAGGAAACACCTGGCGATCGCATGGAAAATTGTCACGGAAACGCTAAGCCTATCGTCCCTGTTTCTGTGCTTTATGGACGTTCTGATTCAGGCACGGCGCATTTCTTTCTTGCCAGTTATTCATCGCCTTTTGACAAAAATTGTCACTGATTTTAACAATCAAAGGGAATTATCCATCCATTCGGCCTATCCATTACAGCAAACAGAAAAAGATCACCTGATGGATGTTTTGTCCAAAATCTTTCCTGAAAAGCTCAACCCCACATTTGAACAGGATCCATCGTTGCTATCTGGCCTTGCGATTCAAACAGATAACATCACCCTGGACGCCAGCTACAAAGCCCAAGTTAATCATATTACCCAGCTATTTAAAGGAAATTAATAATGCAACCCTATGCTGCAGAAATTACGGCAATCCTTAAAGAGAAAATCGAGAATTTTGAAAGCAATCTCAAAATCTCTGAAACCGGTCGCGTTTTAATGGTCAGCGATGGTACAGCCAGAATTTATGGACTTGATAACGCCCAATCAGGCGAATGGATTGATATTATTTCCTCGAAAACCGGAGGCAAAATACGCAGCATCGCCACAAACCTAGAGGTCGACAATGTCGGCGTTGTCATCGTGGGTGACGACCATGCCATTCAAGAGGGGGATGTTGCCGAAAGAACTGGAAAAATTGTCGATGTGAACGTTGGCATGGGATTACTGGGGCGAGTCCTTGATGGTCTGGGAAATCCGATCGATGGCAAAGGCCCACTTTTGGACACAGAAATGGCAGAGGTCGAACGCAAAGCCCCCGGGATTATTCAACGACGTTCCGTGCACGAACCCATGTCGACCGGCATAAAGGTTATCGATTCCCTGATTCCCATTGGCCGGGGTCAACGCGAACTAATCATTGGCGATCGACAAACGGGCAAAACGGCCATTGCCATTGATACAATCATCAATCAAAAAACCATCAATCAAAATTTGGATCCATCACAAAAGCTGTATTGTATTTACGTGGCGATTGGGCAAAAACGATCATCTGTATCGCGGATTGTTAAAATCTTGCAAGATCACGGGGCCATGGAATACACAATCGTTGTTGCAGCAACAGCATCAGACCCGGCCCCCTTGCAATACTTATCGCCCTATACAGCGTGCGCCATTGGGGAATATTTCCGGGATCGTGGAATGCACGCGTTAATTATTTACGATGATTTGTCCAAGCATGCCGATGCGTACCGCCAGATGTCGTTATTGCTTCGGCGGCCCCCCGGGCGAGAAGCATACCCGGGGGATGTATTCTATCTGCATTCACGACTTTTGGAACGCGCCGCTAAGTTAAGTGACGCTTGTGGTGGGGGGTCGTTAACGGCCCTGCCCATTGTTGAAACACAAGCCGGCGACGTGTCAGCATACATCCCAACCAATGTCATTTCCATCACGGACGGACAAATCTTTTTGGAAACGGATTTGTTTTATCACGGAATTCGCCCTGCCGTTAACGTTGGATTGTCGGTCAGCCGCGTTGGGTCTGCCGCCCAAACGAAAGCCACACGAAAGGTTGCCGGGCGCATTAAGCTTGACCTGGCCCAATATCGGGAAATGGCCGCGTTTTCACAATTTGCCAGCGATCTCGATCCGTCAACCCAAAAATTGCTTGAACGGGGAAAGCGCTTAACAGAACTTTTAAAACAACCCCAATATGCACCTATGACGAACACGGATCAGGTGCTATCCTTATTCGCAGGGGTCCGTGGATTTTTGGATGCAATCGCTGTTTCGGATATTGCGGATTTTGAAAAAAAGTATTTGCGCGACGTTAAAATCGCCCTGCCCGAGGTTGTCAAAGAAATCACGGAAAAACAAACATTAAGCGATGAAAACGAAAAGAAATTAACGGAATACCTTGGCACGGCTTTAAAATAAGAGAGTTTTATGCATGTTACAGTAATTGGATCGGGATATGTTGGCCTGGTAACGGGGGCTTGTTTTTCCGAATTTGGATTTCAAGTCACGAACGTTGATTTTGACCAACAAAAAATTGCAGCACTAAAGCAGGGAAAAATTCCCATTTATGAGCCAGGCTTGGAAGCCTTGGTCCGTCAGGGACAAAAGTCTGGTCGGCTGTCCTTTACAACCGAACTGGCCCCAGCTGTATCTGATGCCGATGTCGTTATGATTGCGGTTGGAACACCCGCACGACAATGCGATGGCCATGCCGATTTGTCGTATGTCTATCAGGCAGCAGAACAAATTGCCCGGGCCATTAATGGATACACAGTCATCGTTACCAAATCCACAGTCCCCGTTGGAACGGCGCACAAATTGGCCGAAATCATCGAAGCCACCCGGCCAGATTTAAAACACAGCGTTGATTTTGATGTTGCATCCAATCCTGAATTCCTCCGCGAGGGATCGGCAATCAATGACTTTATGCGACCCGATCGGGTGATCATTGGGACCGACAGCAAAAAAGCCCAATATCTTTTGTCCCACCTTTATCGACCCCTGTATCTCATTGAAACGCCAATTATGTACACATCAGTCGAAACATCAGAACTGATTAAATATGCATCAAATGGGTTTTTGGCAACAAAAATTGCGTTTATCAATCAAATGGCTGATTTATGTGAAAAGGTTGGCGCCGATGTCCAGGAATTAGCCAAGGGCATCGGTTTGGATGGACGCATCGGACGTAAATTTTTAAATGCTGGTCCTGGATATGGGGGATCCTGCTTTCCAAAGGATACATTAGCCCTTAGCAAAACAGCCCACGATGCTGGTGCGCCGCTAACCTTAATTGATGCTGTTATCCAATCAAACAAAGACCGAAAAGCCGCTATGGCTCAAAAAATTATAGACGCCTTAAAAACCAGGGGACGGGCCGAAAATGGCGTCGTTTCGATCTTGGGCGTTACATTCAAACCCAATACAGACGATTTAAGGGACTCACCCAGTTTGGATATTATCCCGGCATTGCTAAAGGCAGGAATAACCGTAAAAGCATATGATCCCCTGTATTATGCAGGCAGTGAACATTTATCTCAAGCCCATGGTTTAGAAGGTGTCAATTGGGCAACGGATGCCTATGATGCGATTGCGGGCACAGATGGCGTAGTAATCTTGACAGAATGGAATGAATTTAGGGCACTGGATTTGGAAAAAGTGAAAACGCTTTTATCAACACCAGCAGGGCACAACCCCCTTATGATTGATTTGCGCAATATTTATAAACCAGCCGAAATGAACGGCATTGATTATATTTCTATAGGAAGAAGGAACGCATAATGGATTTTTCTAACAAACATCTTTTTAAGACTGAAATTTTAAGAGAATACGATATTCGAGGGACTGTTGGAAAAAACCTGAGTGAAAATGATGCCTATAAACTGGGGCTTTGTTTTGCTGAATTCATGACAAGTCAGGGCTTGAAAACAATAGCCATTGGTCGTGATGGCCGACTAACATCCCCTGCCCTTTCAGAAGCATTAGCAAGCGGCCTGGTTCAGGGTGGAGTTCATGTGCATGATGTTGGCATTGGCCCAACCCCCATGGTGTATTTCGCGATTAAAGATTTGACGGTTGACGCCGGAATCATGGTGACGGGATCACACAATCCATCCGATGACAACGGATTCAAAATGGCGCTACATAATCGCCCCTTCTTTGGCAAAGATATTCAAAACCTAGCAACGCTAGAGGGCAAGATCGCCGAAACACCCGGATCCTGCCAAACAATAGAAATCGAACAAAAATACATCAACAGAGTGTTAAAGGATTATAATTCTGACAAACGTCGTTTAAAAATTGCCTGGGATCCAGGGAATGGCGCCGCAGGTCGCGTAATAGACGTCCTAACCAAACCAGGGATTTTGGATGTTGATTCGATCGTCATTAACGGCGCAATCGATGGGACATTTCCGGCCCATCATCCCGATCCAACTGTTCCTGAAAATCTGAAACAGCTGATTGCAGTTGTACAAGAAAACGACTGCGATGCCGGCATTGCATTTGATGGTGATGCAGATCGAATCGGTGTTGTTGATGGGAAGGGTCGTATTTTATGGGGCGATCAGCTGATGATTCTTTGGTCCCGCGCGGTTTTAAAAACCCATCCAGGCGCCACAATTATTGCAGACGTTAAAGCCAGCCAAGTTTTGTTTGATGACATCACGAACCATGGTGGAAATGCCTTAATGGGGCGGACGGGACATTCCCTGATCAAATCAATGATTGCTGAAACAGGTGCCGTATTGGCCGGAGAAATGAGCGGGCATATCTTTTTTGCCGATCATTATTATGGATATGACGATGCTATTTATGCAGCCATTCGGTTGATCAATATTTTGCATGACAGCGACCAAACTCTGTCAGAATTATTTGATCACATCCCAAAACGCTTTAACACGCCAGAAATCAGAATATCATGCGATGACAGTCAAAAATTTTCCGTTGTGGAAAAAATTGCCCAAGCGCTGCAAAAAGATGGCGCAACCGTTAATGCAATTGATGGCGTGCGCGTAACGGGACCCCACGGGTGGTGGTTATTACGAGCATCGAATACTCAGGCAAAGCTGGTTGCGCGCTGTGAATCCGAATCCGCCGAAGGGTTGGAACGGTTACAGCAACAATTGGCATCCTACCTAGAGCCCTTTGGCGTACACGTTGATTAATGCAAAACAAACAAACCCCTAAACCAAGGAGCAACCAAATATGAACTTTAAATCAAAACTGTTTATTAGCATCGCAGGGCTATATGTGATGACTACCGGAACCGTCAAATACATCGAATTCATCAATACCAAGATTAATGAAACGTACCTATCACGATTCACGCGTGACGATGAAGTGAATGCATACAAAGAATCGGCACCTCAATTTTACTTGCCCATTACATCGTCACCCGCTGTCACCCCAGAAAAAACAGCATCAACAAAAATACCGCATGCAACACTTGTGCTTCATGGGTTTACGGTTGGGCCCAATAATTTTCATTTGTTGCTTGATTCCATGAAGCAAAAACAAATGCCATATTATGCACCCCTATTAACGGGGTTTGGCTTGCAGGATTTTCACATCTCACAACATGTTGTGGCATCTGATTGGCTTCGTGATGCTGTGCATGCCTATGATTTACTATCAGAGGTTGCCGACAAGGTTAGCATTGTTGGCCACAGTAATGGTGGCGTCTTGGCGTGTCTTTTGGCGCAAATACGCCCCGTTCACAAACTGGTTCTGATTTCACCAAATCTGGCGCCCTGTGATGATGACAAGGGGACCAAAAAGCTGCTTTCCACCCCCATTATTTCGACAATACTCAAATGGGCACACCCTATTACAAGAACAAACGACAGACCAAGACGAACGCTGTATTCAGATCTTTCCGATCTCAAAGAAGGCGAACAAGCCTTTTCACAAACATCAATAAGCCTGCAAAGCCTACAAGCTTTATGGACATTGCAGGACCAAGTGGACTTTAAAAAAATCAAAACCGATTCCCTGTTCGTCCTGTATGGGGCGCAAGACTTGGCTGTCGATACAAAAGCGGGATTGAAAAAACTTAATGATAGCGGGCTTATTTACAAGACATTCGTGTATTCAGGCTCAGCCCACGCGCCACATGTTGATTCCGATAGAAACCGAGTCAACGAGGATCTAATCGACATTTTGACCGACCAGAACTAGACAAGCCCCTTGAGTTGTTATACCTAATACAGATCATTCCCCCCACACGTCCTCCCGCGACTTGATCGCAGGATCCATGGACCCCCCCGTTGGTCACGCTACGGTGTGACGGGGGTTATGGCATTAAAAACGTCGTTGCTTTAGCTTCATCACAAGCTTTATAACGTCAGCGACCGCCTTGTAATGATGGGATTGAATTTCCCTGTTAATGTCAACGCTGTCGAATAAGGAACGCGCCAAGGGTGGGTTTTCAATAATGGGGATGTCATTCTTTTTGGCAATCTCGCGAATTCTAAAGGCGACATGGTCCTTTCCTTTTGCAACAACCTTTGGCGATTCCATCACTGCTTGATCCCACGCAATGGCCACCGCATAGTGCGTCGGGTTCGTGATCACAGCCGTTGCGGATGGAACAGCCTTCATCATTTGATTCCGTATCATTTCTTGGCGCATTTGTCTTAATTTTTGACGAATGGCGGGGTCACCCTCGGAATCTTTATGTTCATCCTTGACCTCCTGCAACGTCATGCGTAATTTTTTGGTAAACTGAAACCGCTGATAAATATAATCAAGCCCGGCAATCACAGCCAAAACACACAAAACAACCACAAAAATTTCCTGAATCGATTGACGAAACACGGTACCCAGTTCATTGATCGAAAACCACGATGAATGTGCAAGCTGCTGAAGTTGTTTTTTTAATGTAAAGAAAAGCGCCACCCCCAGGATGATCACCTTGAGCAAGCTTTTCAAAAAATCCAACAAGGCCTGTTTTGAAAAAATCTTGTTAAACCCCTTTGACAGGGAAAGGCGATCCAGTTTTGGCGCCAGCGTTTTAAGCGAAAGGGCGGACCACGTTTGCAAAAGCCCCACCACCAACGCCCCGATGGACAGTATCAGCATGGGCAACAAAAGGGCCATCGATACCTCCTTCAACAGGTGAAATCCCAATTGATTGAGGGTACTGTACGTCACAACAAATGTATGCGGGGCACATAAAAACGGCACCAGAATCTGCCCCAAATTTCTGGCTGTGCTGGGCATCACCCCCAATAAAACGGTTGCCGAAAGCGCGATCATGCACCAGTGGGTGACCTCGCGAGAATTCGGAGCCTGCCCATCCTTTTGCGCATCATCCAGACGTCGCTGCGTTGGTTCCTGCGTTTTTTGGTCATCATCTTTTTCGTTATCATCAGCCATGCGTTAACCGGAAGGAAGGATATTAGGGAATCTTTATCATAACCTGAGTTCGACGTAACAATCCCCAAAAACCTTGTGTTTTCCCAGATAATCCTGGATTGCTTCGTCGCTTGCGCTGCACGCCGCGACGTCTTTGCGCGGAGGGCGCAGCCCGACAAAGCAATCCAGACCTTAAAACATCAGCCTTAATATGGCATTTTGGGGATTCTTAATTTAGGATCCCCACCCAATTTCGCCATCTTATCTGCGATCCTTGCAACATGGGGTGAATCGGGTGGAAGGTGACCTTGTGCAATTTCAAAGGACTGCTTTATATAGTCAGCTGCTTTAAGTTTGTGATCTGCTGCCTGTTGGGCATCCCCATTGACCGTGGCATCTTCTGATTTTTTCAGATAGAGATCAGATAGGTCTTCCAAGGGCATATATTGTTTAGGCTGTTGTTTGGACTGCAGTATGCTTAATGATTCTTGAAGATATTTTTCAGCATCATCGTAATCGCCTTGCAAAAAATAAATTTCTCCTTTTGCTCTTAAGGCCATAGAGATATCGAAGGGGTCTACGTTGCGGCGGCGCTCCTTCATAATTTCTAGACTTTTTTCGCAACAATCGTGGGCTTGATTGTAATTTCCAATTGCTGAATGCAATTCACCGAGGTACCAGAAAACCCGGGCTAAAACCAGGTGTGTTTCGGAATACAATTGATATATCCTGAGGCTATCTTCAAGGATTTTCTGTGATTTCTTATATTGACCCATGCACCGATAACAATTTCCTAATATCCCCAGAGACCAACCAACGTACATATGATTTTTGGAATATTTTTTCTTATGAATCAATGTGCTTTTTTCTAGCAAGACTTCTGCCTTTTTATAATCCCCAATATCAATATAAATACGCCCAAGAACTCCCTGCATTCGTGCAATTCCGATATTATTTTCTGGTATTTTTTGTTGATAAAGCGCTAAACTCTCTTCGAGTAATTGTTTTGCTTTGCTGTACTGACCCAGGTTTCTGTATGAATTTCCAAGAAAGGTTAGAACCCAAACAATTTGTGCAAAACTTTCCGGATAATATGCTCTGTAAATAGAAAGACTTTTTTCTAATAAATTTATCGCTTTTTCGTCCTGATTAATATTTTTGTATAAATTTCCAAGACGTGCCAGGCCTCTTGCAATATAGATATGATTTTGAGGAAAATGCTTTTTGTATATAGCAAGACTCCGTTCAAACAAAGCAATATTTTCATCGAATTGACCGGCTTCTTGGTTTACCTCCGCCAAATCACTTAACCCTCGTGCAATTCTCTCGAAATTCTGATCATAATCCCGATTCAATAAAGCTTGGCTCTCTTCTAGATTTTGCTTTGCCTTTTTATAATCCGCCATGTAAAAATAAATAGTTCCCAGTTGTCCTTTAAGTGTCCCTTGTATAGTATCCGATATTAACGGGGCGTGACCCAAAATAGCCTCCCAATGACTAATGGCGGTCTTCATTTTTTCACAGTCCTCGGTATCCAGAACCTTTTTCATGTAGTTTTCCAACGAAGATGAGATTGATTGAATCATCGCCACTTTCCGGTCTGGTGATAGTGATTGCAATAAATGACTCAGGCAAATCGCCTGCATGCTCCTATGTAACGAAATCATTGGCTCTGTCATTTGATCGTGGTTATTCACATTTACAACCAGAGACTGTTTTTCTAGCTGCCTCAAAAAGAGATCAATCGTTTTTTCGTCACTATAAAATGTTAAAAGCTTTTTGGGAATATTTTGTGAATCAATTAGGGAAATCAATAGCAGCAATTCCTTGAACTGTGGATTTTGTTCAATTAATTTTTGGATCGATAAGGCTACGATCCCATACCGTGTCTTTGTATATGGACTTACCTCTTTTACAAGGGATTCCTGGGATTTTTCAAATTCTTGACTATATCCTGCAGTTTTTTTCAGATACTCATCATAGGGTATTTGTGTGTTTTTGATATAATAGGCAGCTGTAGACACATCCAAGGGGAACGATGGAATCTGTTCCAAAAACTGTGTCGCTGTTTCCTGTTTATCCTTACTCAATTGATCCGGATCACACCCAAACAAAATGCGCGTAAAAAGCTTGAAGGCCTCCCCCTTCGTCAAGGAATCCAGATGAATCACATTTTTTGGATTGATAAAAGCAGAGTTTTCAAATGTTGCATCCCGGGTTGTAATGATAACCTTTCCACATCCCCACACAGTTTCATCCTGTGGGAAATAATCCTTAATTTCGGAAAATGTATTCATGTTGTCATAAATAAGCAGCCATTGCTTTTGGGTTTTTAGATGCTTTTTTACAAACGAAAGCAGTTGTTTTTCCTTTTCATCCTGGTTTTGCACGGCTTGGATAAAATCAAGCTCATCCTTTTGTTCTTTTGTTTTTGCAAATGAATAGGCCAGATCCTTAAAGGAACGAATCAACTGCCCATGTGTTTCAGCATTAATTTCCCATACAACGGATGTTTTGTGAGATCGCCCAAACTGCCGAGCCAGCGTTGTTTTTCCAACCCCGCCCATACCCACAATACCAACAAGGGCGACTGTTTTAATAGTATTCCCCCCTGCCAGTTTTTGTTCTATTTGGGATGATAGGTTGGGTCGCTCTAGAAACGAACTTTTGTCTGGTATGACCAAATCAGACCTGATGGAACTTTCTTGATTATCGCTGCTCACATACAAAATCCATCCCCCACAAAGAATCCCAAAGCTGGCCAGACCGATCCCAACCATCGCTTTTATGTTTGAATAGAAGGGTGGTTTTTTAGGGATGAGACTAGCACGAGCTTTGGTGAATTCCAGAATCGCATCATCAATAGAGATATCCGGAAACATCTTTTTGAGGATTTCAAAGACAGATTCATAATAAGGGGTTTGTTTATCAATGCGGACGTATCCCGCATTTTTAAGACTATCGGGGATTTGTTTCTTGTTTTTCCAATGATCTAGTAGGAACAAGCTGTGGCTGGTGTTTTTAAAAAGGGTTTCGATGAGCGGATCGTCTGCTTTGTTAAAACGGTCCCTCAGTTCCTCAGGGACGATATAAAGAATGTAATCAGCGCCGGGGTTTTCTGCTTTGTCTGGGTTTACCGGTTTCTCGGTCGTTACTTTTTTCAGGATGGTTGTAATGATTTTTTGATCATTTTTGCTTTTTCTGTCATTCAGGTGTCGGGCGAGGTGGGTGTAGAAAGGATCCTCGCTTATCAAATCTCCGCCCCAGAAATGGATCTGACAGCGACCAATGGTAGATTTTTTCTGGGCAGACTGCTGGCCTTGATTCAGCTGTTTTCGAAAAATCTTTTCCAGCTGCAGTAAAAAAGCATTCTCAATCTGCAAAGCAACGCAATATTTTTCGAGATATTTATGCTCCTGCGATCGCTCGACAACATATTTAATTTTGTCTCTCTTGGTTGTTTTGCTTCTTAATTCGTCCTTATGCACCATTAATAATGGGGATAGTTTTTCGTAAATGTTATCGATATGCGATGAAACGGTTTTTTCGGAAAGTCTACACCCAAAAAGGATCATACCCTGATCCGTTTCGTCAACGATGGGCAAAATATCAGGGATTTGTTGAGTGGATTTCCCCAAAAGGATTCCGGCAATGACTTCTATTTCACGGGCAGAAAAGGCAACCCCATTTATTGTCCTTAAAAAAGCATCATAGATTACTTCTGGAAATTCAGCGGGGCGTTGCATGTCTTTTTACTGCGATAAGCTGTTGTTGATAACAAAAAGCACAAGTATTAAAAATTCGCAAGTGTTTTTTGGGTCTTTTTATTTCAGGTTTTCTCAAAACGAAAGACCTGGGACACATCCCTACATCTTCCCTACGACGTTCCTATGGTTGTTTGCGGTGGCATCATCTATGGTCTGCCACAGAAAGGGCTTGATTCAAGGGCTAATTAGTTATCCCCCCTTTCTGCCATTTCTGTAATTTAATGCTTTAGAGGAGTGTCATCATGGAAAAATTACTCACGGCCCCGCACTTTCTAAAGGCGACACTTTTAGCGGTCTGTGCCCTATCGTCCTTGGACGGAGCCATCATTTGGGCATCCAGCAGAAACAGTGAATTGCGAGGATCCCATGCGACAGTATCTGCCATCACCCCCCTAAAACAAATAACCATCAGCACAGATCGCGGCAGTCTTACCGTTCAGATTGGTACAAATGTCACCATTACAGATCAGTACTTGGGGGATATGGGGCTTCGTAATTTATTGCAATACCTAACCAAGGATCTAACAAGCCTAACGATAAGGAATGCAGGCATCACAAAAGAAGGCATTAGCGCTTTGCTAGAATGGGATTCGAACCACCACATCAGAAATTTAGCGACATTGGATTTGGGATGCAATAATATCGGCCTGGAGGGGATTTTGTTGCTGACCAGGAGGCTGCGACTTCATTTCGCCAACATCACAACGCTGAATTTGGAACACAATAATATCGGGGATGATGTTACCGACATGCTGATTCATGATTCCATGATGCCGCGTAACCTCAAAACAATTAATCTTAGAGGCAATCCCCTAAGCCCAACAAGCCTGGGTCAGCTCATTGGGCGATTCAGTGGTGTCAACGGACGCCCCTTGTTGATGCACGAGAGCTTGCCGCTATAAAGAGGCAAGTGGATCTGTGCAGCAATTCTCATTTGATGTGAACCCGCACACAAAGAAGCTAGACTGCTGACGATATTCTTGTTAGAGTCAGAAATAAAATACAAGCCTATTAATAAGGAGACGAGATATAGCGCGTATGCAATATGACGCTCATGGTGGTCGCGATAGCGCAAAACATGATGGCCCAAGAGTGAATCAAGAAATCACATCTATCAAGGTTCGTTTAATCGATGAAAATGGAGAAATGATTGGTGTTACAACCCGATTTGATGCGATGTCCATGGCCACTAAGGCTGGCTTGGATCTTGTAGAGGTATCCCCCAACGCTGATCCGCCTGTTTGTAAAATCCTTGACTACGGCAAGTATAAATACGAAATCCAAAAGAAAAAAGCCGAAGCCAAGAAAAAACAAAAGATTGTCGAGCTTAAAGAAATACAAATGCGCCCAATGATTGATGATAATGACTTGGATGTAAAGTGTCGCGCAATCAAACGTTTTCTTGAAGAGGGCAACAAGGTCAAGATTAGCATGCGTTTCAAAGGAAGAGAGCTTAGCCACCAAGAGATCGGTATGGAAGTCCTTGTAAAGGTAAAAACTGACTTTGACGAGCTAGCCAAGATTGAAACATCACCAAGACTTGAAGGACGTCAGATGATAATGGTATTGGCGCCAAAGTAAATTACGTGCTCGCCATCAGTGATTTTCGATAATTCACAATCCTTGAGCCGGGCATTTCTGTTGGCTCAAGGATTGAAAACTTACTAAAAGTTGATACAAAAAGGATTAATTCATGACATTTTCATTTTTACTGACACTGCATATCTTTATTACGCTCGCACTTATTGGTGTTATTTTGCTCCAAAAAAGTGATGGGGGAAGCGCCCTTGTTGGGGGAAGCGGCCCCGGAACTATGTTTACAGCACGCGGCGCATCGAACTTGCTGACCAGGGCAACCGGCGTTTTGGCAACCCTTTTCATTGGAAATTGCATTCTAATGACGGTTATCACAAGTGCACAAATACGCGAGGCGACTTCCCTTTTAGATACGCCAGCCAGCAAGCCAGCTGCCATTGCAACACCGGCAAGTAGCACACCGGCTCCAAAACCAAGCACAAGTGCCGCTAGTCTAGCCGTAAAATCCAACGCAGATGTTCCTGCTGCCAAACCAAGCGTGCCAGGAAAGTAGGCTCAGCTATGCTACCACGTTACATATTCATTACAGGCGGCGTTGCGTCCTCCCTTGGTAAGGGGATAGCCTCTGCTGCCCTTGGGGCTTTGTTGCAGTCGCGCGGATTTTCGGTTGTCCTCAGGAAATTGGATCCTTATTTAAATGTCGACCCGGGAACATTAAGCCCCTATCAACATGGGGAAGTTTTTGTAACCGATGACGGGACAGAGGCCGATCTGGACCTTGGTCACTATGAACGTTTTACGGATGTACCTGCAACAGCCGCCGATTATGTCACAACGGGGAAAATCTATTCGACCGTTCTGGCAAAAGAACGACGCGGTGAGTATTTGGGATCCACCGTACAAGTCATTCCCCATATCACGGACGAAATTAAAAACTTTATTACCTATGGAACCGAGGAAACGGATTTCATCCTTTGTGAAATTGGGGGTACCGTTGGCGATATCGAGGGGCTTCCCTATTTAGAGGCGATCCGCCAATTACGCAATGATTTGGGTCGCGATCGGACGATGTTCATCCATTTGACATTGTTGCCGTATATCGCAACCGCCGGAGAGCTCAAAACAAAACCAACCCAGCATTCTGTAAAGGAACTGCTAAGCGTTGGAATACAGCCAGATCTTTTGCTGTGCCGAAGCGACCGCCCCATACCAATCGAGGCTAAGCGCAAGCTCGCACAATTTTGTAACGTCAAAAGTGAATTTGTTGTGGCCGCCCTGGATGCTGATAATATCTATCGGGTCCCCCTGCTCTATCATGACGAGGGATTCGATTCCCGCGTGTGTGAGTATTTTGGCGTTCATAATACCTGCGCTGATTTGACCAAATGGAATACGGTCCTTGGGAATTTTGAAAAAGCCACACACAAGATAAAAATTGGTATCGTTGGAAAATACGTCTCATTGCCCGATGCTTATAAATCATTGATGCAGGCCATTATGCATGGGGGGTTACCCCTGCATACAACAGCAGAGCTTGTTTGGATTAATTCCGAAATAGATGATGTTTTCGACAAACTAAAAGATGTCGATGGAATTATTGTTCCCGGTGGCTTTGGAGAGAGAGGCGTCGAAGGCAAACTTAGCGCCATTCAATATGCCCGTGAAAACAAGGTCCCCTATCTTGGAATCTGTTTTGGGATGCAGCTTGCTGTGATTGAAGCCTGTCGGAATGTGCTTGGCATTCGAAACGCATCAAGCACAGAATTTGGGCCCACGGCAGATCCGGTCATCGGCCTGTTAACGGAATGGTCAACATCCTTTGGGTCGCAATCCAGAACAGAGGATGACAATCTGGGCGGGACAATGCGATTAGGCGCCTACCCTTGTTCCCTGACAAAGGGATCCTTGGCACAAAAAATCTATGGCCAACCTGAAATCGTCGAACGCCATCGGCATCGGTACGAAGTCAACACAACGTATCGTGAACGCCTAGAGCAAGCTGGTCTTGTTTTTTCGGGACTTTCGCCGGATGGAAAATTACCAGAAATCGTTGAATGGGCCGATCATCCCTGGTTTGTGGGCGTACAATTTCATCCGGAATTGAAATCGCGCTTATTTTCGCCCCATCCCTTGTTTAAATCATTTGTTGAGGCGTGCCTACAACATAATATGATCGCCGTAGACCAAGAAGGTATTGACAAAAAGTGCAGTTCGTGTCAATAATTTCGTACTTATAAAATTTATTGCACAGTGAGAAATAGGCAGTATTCATGACAAAACGTGTAGAAGCAAAGCATAAAATAGATCGTCGGTTAGGTGTTAACCTTTGGGGACGCGCAAAAAGCCCTTTTAATTCACGTAATTATGGCCCAGGCCAGCACGGGCAGCAACGTTCCAAACCTTCGGACTATGGAATTCAGCTACGCGCAAAGCAAAAGCTAAAAGGATACTACGGCAACATCAGCGAACGTCAATTCAGAAATATTTACAAGGAAGCTGTTCGCCTTCGTGGGGATACATCTGAAAATATGATCAACCTGTTGGAACGTCGTTTGGATGCCGTTGTTTATCGGATGAAATTCGTTTCCACGGTATTCGCAGCACGTCAAATGGTTAACCACGGTCATATCCGCGTCAACGGTAAGCGCGTTAATATCTCATCTTATAAAGTATCAGATGGCGATGAAATTCAAATCGTCGGATGCATGAAAGAAAATGCAAACGTTCAAATCGCTGTTCAATCAAAAGAACGTGACGTTCCTGAATATTTGGATGTTGATCACAAAGAATTAAAGGGAAAGTTTATTCGCGGACCTAAGTTCACGGATGTTCCGTACCCTGTTCAAATGGAACCAAACTTGGTTATCGAATTTTATTCCAGGTAAGCCTATCTGGACATAATGAATTCACAAACCCCGTTTCATACGGGGTTTTTTTTGCTTATTTAAGGAAACTATATGACCCATCACACACACGATCATGTTCATTCCGAGCATTGCAATCACCATATTCACGAGGAAGACCCCGCAAGCATCACTATCCACACGGCAAACGATTTTGTCGGAATGCGAAAGGCTGGCCGCCTGGCATCGCAAACATTGGATCATGTTGCCCCATTTGTTAAGGCCGGCGTAACAACCGATGAACTTGACCAAATCTGTCATCAATACATCATCCAAAATGGCGCCACCCCTGCCCCGCTTGGTTACAATGGATTTCCAAAGTCAATTTGCACGTCTGTTAACCATGTTGTTTGCCATGGCATTCCCGGGAATAAAAAACTTGTCACAGGTGATATTATCAACATCGATGTGACTCCGCTTGTTGAGGGATGGCATGGCGACACTAGCCGTATGTTCGCTATTGGCAAGGTTGGCCTTAGGGCTGAAAAACTGATCAATTGCACTTACGAGGCCATGATGCGTGCCATAGAGATCGTCCGCCCAGGTGCCACATTGGGTGACATTGGATACACAATCCAAAGCTTTGTCGAAAAAAATGGCTTTTCAGTCGTCAGGGATTTTTGTGGCCATGGTGTTGGCAAAATTTTTCATACTGCCCCAACCGTTGTTCATTACGGAAAACCAGGCACAGGCCTCGAATTGAGAGAGGGTATGTTTTTCACAATTGAACCCATGATCAATGCCGGGAAATACGGCGTTAAGGTCCTGGAGGATGGATGGACAGCCGTAACACGTGATCGTTCGTTGTCTGCCCAATTTGAACACAGCATCGGCGTCACAGCATCAGGA
>JAPLOP010000020.1 GCA_026400645.1 Alphaproteobacteria bacterium
AATGACGCTTTGATAACGGTTTTATCCAGTTTCGCTTTAGCCCCATCAAGCCTGGCTTCCGCCATGGCAAGCTCGGCCTTTCCCTTGTCGAATTCCTTAACGCTACCAATTTTTTGATCATGCAACTTTGATACACGATCAAAATCGGCCTTAGCCAGCAGGACCTGGGCTTCTGCTTGTTTCATATCCGCCTGCGCATCAGCATCTTCGAATCGGATAATGTCTTGCCCTGCCTTAACACTTCCCCCCTCAGTAAAGGGCAATTCTTTGATCCGGGCGGGCATTTCTGCTCTGATAGTTACCGATGCATTAGCCTTTAGATTACCAACGGATGCGATGCGTTTGGTCATTGTGCCCATGGTGACGGTTGCCCCCTCGATTGTGGCAACGCGGCTTTGTCGACCGGATCCTTTATCCTGATCTGATTCTAGGATATAAACGCAGGCTGACTTTATGATGGGCTTGGAAAGTTTAAATACCAGGGTTAATGCCAAAAAGCCAACAACAATCCCAAGAGCAAGCATTGCCCATGGATTGTGTTCCTTTTGAGAAAGACGGTTTAGCAGGCGATCTAAAGGACGGTTTGGCATGGTCATTATGTTTATAGGTCCTTAGTAAATAAAATGGTTACGAAGGTCGTTCTGATTAAAGCCTTCTTCTCTTAATATCATACTTTATCGCATAAGTATTAATTTCGCATTAAAATCCTCAGCGGCGCGCGAGAGGCATCAGAATCAGGATATCAAAAAAAATGATATTATCCAAGCATCTCTTTTTTAGTATATCTTGCAAAATCCGTCGTGATTAAGGCATACTGAAGGGTGTATTTTGTTCTCCAATAGTTAAGCATGGAACCCTTTATCGTGACAAACTTTGCCATTTTTAAATTTCGCCATCGATTTATACCCAAGATGAATGAAAAAGTTGAAATTTTATGACAGAGATTTTGTTCAGAAACAAGACAAAAAAACCGAGAATAGCTATTCTATTTAAGGATTTTTTTGTCGCTGTTTATGGGCAAAAGATCAAACATAAAAATCAACTTTTTCATTTAGATTGGGTATAGTAGCGCTCATCAGAACACCGATTTTAATGCAGCCAATTCATATTATATCTTGCGACGTAAAAGGTATTTGTCATCATGAGTATACGAAAAGTCCTTCTTGCCATCGTCATTGCCCTTGTATCATTTTTTGTCCTAAAGCAGACATCCAACAAAAATACATCTGCGTCATTTCATCATGATTTGCCCGTTATTGCCATTACCCAAATTATCGAGCATTCTGCCCTGGATCAAGAACGCGAGGGGGTCATCGAAGCATTGGCAGCGGCCGGTTTTGTGGACGGCAAAACAATTAAAATCATTTATCAAAATGCCCAAGGCAATATAAGCACGGCCACGCAAATAGCAACCCAAATGGCTGGATATCATCCAAAGGTTATGGTGGCGCTTTCAACATCCTCTGCGCAGGCAGCCCTGCCAACGTGTATGGCTCAACACATTCCGCTTGTATTTTCGGCCGTGACTGATCCTTTGGCAGCCAAGCTTGTCAAGAATTTGGAAAAAAGGGAGGAGGCCGTTACCGGTGTTAGCGATGCCCTTTCTGTGGAATCACAAATTGACCTTTTGCTTCAATTCTTGCCAACTCTAAAGAGATTAGGGGTGCTTTATAATGCCGGCGAAGTGAATTCCGTTATCATGGTTAAAAAATTACGGGATGGCGCCCAAAAACAAGGAATCCAATTGGTGGAAGCAACAACCAACAGAACCAGCGAAGCCAGCATCGCCATGGAAAATCTTGTGGGCAAGGTCGATGCCGTTTATGTCCCCAACGACAATACTGTGGTTGCAGCCATGAACAGCATCGTACAAATTGCAGAAAAGCATAAGCTCCCCCTTTTTGCCGCCGACACAGGGTCGGTGGCTGCAGGTGCCATTGCGACCCGGGGATATGACAGACGGGTTCTGGGAAAAATTGCAGGGGACATAGTTGTTAGAATTTTAAAGGGTGAATCCGCAGGCGCAATTCCCGTTGCGATCAATCATCCACTTTTCACACTGGTCAATACACGTGCCGCACAAAAGGTCGGGCTCGCTATTCCTCCGGTTGTGGAGCAAACAGCGATTCAAGCACACGAGGAGGGTAAATAAACCAATGAACTGGATTCAATTCATAGGGGCTGTTGAAATGGGGCTTATCTATAGTTTGGTTGCTATAGGTGTATTTTTGTCCTTTCGCACCCTGCAATTTCCCGATATGACAGTGGACGGAAGCTTTCCTTTGGGGGCGGCGGTTTGCGCGTCCTTGATTGTACATGGGGTTCATCCAGTCATCGCGACAGGCGCTGCCATTTTGGCTGGTGCCTTAGCGGGCCTCATCACGGCATGGCTGTCGACCCACCTAAAGATGCTCAATTTGTTGGCCGGCATTCTAACAATGACAGCATTGTATTCCCTGAATCTGCGCATCATGGGACGTTCCAACATCGCCCTACTGGGTGAAAAAACAATCGTAACCGAATGGTTTACCTTTATTAATGGGTTTGTTTCTTGCCATGTCGTTCCGTTGGCCATTATCATTGCTGTGTTTTCGGGCCTTATTTATTGCTTCCTCAATACACGCCTTGGTTTATCCATTCGCGCAACCGGAAGCAACGCCCGCATGAGCCGCGCCCAAGGCATCAACGATCACAAAATGATATGGCTAGGACTAAGCGTTTCCAATGCATTGGTTGCAACGGCGGGGGCCCTGTTTGCGCAAATTCACGGTTTTGCTGACGTTACAATGGGCGTCGGGACAATTATTATTGGTTTGGCCGCCGTTATCATTGGCGAAGCAGTCCTGCCAATAAGAACAATTTTTCAGGCAATTTTGGCCTGCGTGTTTGGGGCAATCCTGTATCGTCTTGTAATTGCAATGGCCCTTAACGCAAGCGATTTCGGGTTGCAAGCGTCGGATCTTAATCTTGTAACGTCAATTTTGGTCGCCCTTGCTATGCTTTTGCCGTCCTTGAAACGACACGTAAAAGCCTTATCTTAGATGTCACAGGTACTACTTATGCCCATTCCAGATGATTCACCCCACGTCATCCCGCGACTTGATCGCGGGATCCATATAGACCCCGTGCCATGGTCAACCATTTGGCCACGGGGTGACGGGGGAATTGTTTTGTGGGAAATCAGTCAAAAGGATACACAATAATGATTACATTAAAAAATATTCATGTGACATTCTCGCCGGGTACGGTGATGGAAAGAAAAGCATTACGGGGCATCAGCCTTAGGATCAGCGAAGGTGAATTCGTCACAGTCATTGGCAGCAATGGCGCCGGGAAATCGACGCTCCTTAATGCTATTGCTGGGGAATCCATCCCAACGTCAGGGTCCATAATAATTGATACCGATCGGGTGACCGATCTTCCAAGCCACAAAAGATCCAAACAAGTCGCCCGTGTTTTCCAAGACCCCCTTGCTGGAACCTGCGGTGATTTAACGATCGCTGAAAACCTTGCGTTGGCCGAACGGCGGGGTAAATCGCGGGGCCTAAGCTGGGCATTGTCAACCAAGGATCGGGATAAATTCAAAGAATCCCTGGAAACCCTGGGGTTGGGATTGGAAAATCGTCTGGATGCAACAATGTCAATGTTGTCCGGCGGACAAAGGCAGGCGGTTAGCCTTTTAATGGCAACGCTGAGCCCCCTCAAGATCCTGCTTTTGGATGAACATACATCTGCGTTGGACCCAAAAACGGCTGCATTTGTTATGCAACTAACACAAACAATTGTTGCGGAAAAAAAATTAACCGCCCTTATGGTGACCCACAGCCTGCAACAGGCGCTGAATTTTGGAACGCGAACTGTTATGCTTCACGAAGGGAAAATCATTTACGATGTCAAGGGAGAGGAAAGAGCCACCCTCACCGCCCAAGATTTACTGAAACAGTTCGGAAAGTCAGTGGACAGCGACGAACTATTGTTACAAAGGGGATAAGGGGCGATGAGTCATTTTGACCAAAGCGCTTTTCCACAAACGCGCCTTAGGCGTGTTCGTCAAAATCCCTGGATCAGGAATCTGGTGGCCGAATCCTGTCTGACAGTCAATGATTTGATTTGGCCGATTTTTGTGCGCGAACAAAATATCTCCCCGATTATTCCGTCCCTTCCCGGGATCTTGCGCTATACAATTGACGAACTTCCCCGCATTATCGAGGAGGCATCTGCCCTGGGAATTTCGGCCGTTGCCGTTTTCCCCCTGACGTGCCCAACACTTAAATGTTCCATGGGTAAGGAAGCCACAAATCCCCAAAATCTAGTTTGCCGTGCATTGCGTGCGATTAAACAAGCGAATCCCCAGATTGGATTAATTGCAGATGTGGCCCTGGATCCCTACACCGACCACGGACATGATGGTATTGTGCACAATGGAAACGTTGATAACGATAAAACCCTTGAAATTCTATGTCACCAGGCCCTGGTTCAGGCAGAGGCTGGCGCCGATATCCTGGCCCCATCTGACATGATGGATGGGCGAATTGGTGCCATACGGGCCGTTCTGGATCGCGGTGATTATCAAAACAAAATGATCCTCAGTTATGCTGTGAAATATGCATCTGCGTTTTATGGACCTTTTCGATGCGCTGTTGGTGCCAACCCCCTTCAGGGACCAGAAGACAAAAAAACATATCAGATGAATCCCGCCAATGCTGACGAGGCCATGCGGGAAGTTGCACATGACCTGCGCGAGGGGGCCGATATCATCATGATTAAGCCAGGCCTTCCGTATTTAGATGTTCTTTACAGGGTCAGCTCTACATTTCATGTGCCAACGTTTGCCTATCAAGTTAGCGGAGAATACGCATCCATTAAGGCCGCAGATTCTTTGGGATGGTTAAATGGGGCCGATGCCCTGATGGAAAGTCTGATGGCTTTCAAACGCGCCGGGGCGTCCGCTATTTTAACCTATGGTGCTTTAGAGGCAGCAAAAATTCTTAAATCAATCCCATGATTACATTTGACCGCATACGGTTTGTGGTGCCGGCGCTTCTTATGTCAGCGGTTGCCATGATGCTTGCCAGCATGGATATGTATTTGCCATGCGCACCGTACCTTGTGCGCCATTTCGATACCACCGAACACGTGATGCAGGTTAGCTTGATGATATCGCCGTTTATATCATCCTTTGTTGGTATTTTTTATGGATACTTTGGCGATAAACACGGTCGGCGAAAAGCCATTCTTATAACGATTTTTTTCTTTTCCCTTGGCTCTATGATGTGTGCGTTATCAACAAACATTCATATGTTTTTGTTCTCGCGTTTTATACAAGCCATCGGTGGGGGCGGAATTAGTGTCGTTGCGTTGGTGATTTTATCAGATTTATTTAGTGGCGTTGAATATGCTAAATATGTTGCAACCTATGGGATAGTGTTTCCGACATCCTATGCCCTTGCCCCTATCATTGGGGCACGTTTTTTTAGGGCATGGGGATGGCCGTCGATTTTTTGGTTCCTGGGAACGGTCCCCATTATCATTGGTGTTGCTTTGTATTTTATTTTGCCGGAAACGCATTTGATGGCCAAAAAAAAATTAGATCGTTCAAATCTAGGGGGCAAGTTAAAGCAGTTTATTTCCAGTCGACGGTTTATGACGATGACTCTTGGTCATTCCTTGCCTGTTATCTTGTTGGCCCTTTACATCACAAACAGTTCTTTTATTTTTATCGATCACTTTCACCTAAGCCCTGTGGAATATTCACATCTTCAGCTTGTGCCGATGGGGATCAATATTCTAAGCACACTAACCTATCGTTCCGTGTTGTCCAAATTCGGAATGGATGCCACCCTAAAAGTTGTTTTCACGACCACGTCTTTATTCGCCGCAACAGCCTTTCTGTCTCTTTTGTTCAATCAAACATCAGAAGATTTTATTATACTATCTATGGTTTTTTTGAATGCAGGCTTGTGTTATAGCTCGGCTACATGTGCAACATGCGCTTATGAAACATTTATAGAGGATAAAGCCCTGGCCGTTGCCTTTGTGTCATTTATAAGAAACGGTCTTTTATCAATTATCGTTACGGGAACATCCTTTTTTTACAATGGGACTATCGTTCCCGTTTTCACGTGCATGATTATTTTGAGCCTGGCAACCTTGCCCTTTTTGCGCGGTAAGACGTCTTATTCGCCAAGCGCCTGACGGTACAGTTCCAACAATTCCTCTTGCTCCACAAGATCTTCTTTCTTCATCTTGCGTATCTTGATCAATTGTCGCATAACCTTAACGTCGTACCCTTCGCTTTTTGCTTCGGCAAAGGCCTCGCGGATTAATTCCTGCATTTCCGATTTTTCTTGTTCCATGTGTTCTATTTTTTCAATAAAGGCACGTAATTGCCCTGCTGATATTCCGCCAATAACTTCTTCCATACAATTCCTTATTTATGTAGTGATTTCCTGAATGAAAAACTAACGCTTTCTTGAAGTATTTTCAATCTAAATCAAAAAAATCATCACTTAGGTTACCTTGTAATACTTCTCGTCTCCAACCATTTGCCAGCTTATGATCTGAATCGGGCTGGCTTGCAAATGAATCAATATCGTGTCGATTTGCAATGTAATTGGCGGGGATCCCAAGGGTCAATGCCGCATCTTGCACGCCGGCACGAAGGGTCCGAATTCGTTTCTCCACATCCGGTAATGCGGGTGCTGGATGCAGGCTTTTCAATTCTGCTTGCGTCGTGTTTTGTATCAGGGAATCATCATCCCCCTCTATCAGATCGTGTGCCACCTTGTACGATGAAAAGAATGATTCTAGCAAACCCAAGGATGTTATCTGCTGCCGATAATCCGTCAGAGGTTTCTCAAGCTCACCTTCCTCGAGGAACCCACGATGAGCCAGGTCAATTAGCGCCCGATCCTCTATCAGAGCTCCACGGTTGAGGTTTTGACGGCGTGCCTCTAATTCTCGCCATCCAACAAGGGATTTTAGAATAAATAAGTGATTCCAATGCTTGATGTGATGCTTGATGCGTCGCCAGGCTTGCTGTTCATCAGGCTGATATAGGGCTGCATTTTGAAGCGATGCGCTTTCTGCCATTACCCAACCTTCCCTGCCCTTCTGTTGCAGACGATCGATTAAAATCGGATAAGCCTGACATAAATACACAACATCTCCCAGGGCGTAATCCAATTGAGCTGGCCTCAGGGGGCGTTTCAACCAATCTGTAAACTGATTCGTTTTGTCCAATGCAACCCCAAGAATTTCTTGGATCAATTTCTCGTATCCAATGCCATCACCCATCCCTAAAAATCCAGCAGCAATTTGCGTATCAAAAATTGGCTTTGGCGTATCACCCAATAAATGCCAAAAAATTTCAATATCCTGACGGCCTGAATGAAAAACTTTTGTGATTTTTTCATCCTGCAGAAAGGGGGCCATAGGCTGCAGGGACAGATCATGAACCAGGGGATCGATGATAACAGCCTCCTCTGGGGTGGCGATTTGAATCAATGATAATTGCGGCCAATACGTGTGTTGACGCATAAATTCCGTATCAATGCAGATAAACGCAGGGTTTTGATTAACAAGATCCGCACAAAATGTATCAAGGGCGTTCTGATCAGTAATTAAGTGAATCGTCGTATCCTAATTTTAGACTAAAAATTGATGTTAGCATAATCCCTGTGACATTTAAAAGCGCCCCCTGATTTCTAAAGTCGCCAATCAATCTTTAGAAAAAATTAACCTTTACATGGGCAAACTAACAAAGGTTCCGGTGTATTTAACAAATCAGGAGTATTTATGTTTTTTAAGAAGAAATTTTTGCCCTATGTCGCAGCAGCAACCTTGCTCTCGTCCCTTGGGGTATCTGCGACCTATGCGGCAAGCTTGGCGCAATTTGAGGAGGAGAGCAAGGAGGCAGCTGCAAGTGGTGATATATTTCGGCCAATAGAGGAACACGATGATGACTATATGAGCAAGCCAACAATTGACTTACAAGAGCTTGATTATGTTCCAAGACAAGTTTTGAGCATTTTATCCGAAATAGAAATTGGATCGATAAAAATTAAATTGCCAGAATTTGGCAATAGATTCTTAAAGTTCGAGGGATCAGTTGATCAAGACAAGTACGCCATCATTACCATTAATGATCTGGGCAGTTTTTCATCGCGTTTGTCTTCGAGAGGTGAAGTTGGCTTAGGGGAATCTTACGAACTAGGAGAATGGGATGCGTTTGATGTCAGAAGGGCCGCCGAAGTATTCCGATTAAACCACGAAGTTCTGGGAAAAGCCCTTGAGGGTAATTGTTGCAATAAATTTGCACATAGCATATATAGCTTTTTTACTGAATCCTCCAAAGGAAAGGCTGTTGACAATATCCAGGCACATTATGATTTGGGTAATCCATTTTATAGGCCATGGCTTGATTCATCAATGACGTATAGCTGTGCTTTGTATGACTACAATGGTCGAAAAGCAATGAATCTGGAACAGGCTCAGCAAAACAAGTATCAACGTATTTTGGATCGCCTCAACGCCACGTCCGGAAGCAAAATTCTGGAAATAGGCTGCGGATGGGGCGGTTTTGCCGAATTTGCTGCAGCTCGCGGACATTATGTTACGGGAATCACCCTGTCAGAGGAACAAGTTAAATATTCCAATCAAAGAGCGATCGATAAAGGATTTGCAGACAAAGCCACATTCCGTCTGCAGGATTATCGCGATGTGACTGTTCAATATGACAACGTTGTGTCAATCGGAATGTTTGAACATGTTGGGGAGAAATATTGGGGAGAATTTTTTGTAAAAGTACACGATTGTTTAAAACCAGGGAAAAAAGCCATGCTTCACACAATGGTTGATGCCAATGAAGAAAATTATGACAAAAGAACAAAAGAGCTGAGTTGGCTGATGCGTTACATTTTCCCAGGCGGCCAATTCCCAACACCAGAAAGAATTATAGCCGAAGCAAGAAATGCCTCTCTTCAAGTCAATGATGTTTTCCAGTTTGGAAAGGATTATACAAAAACACTGGCTGCTTGGTCTGATAAATTTCATGAAAATTGGAATGAAATTCAGACCTCCAACCCAGCTGTTTTTGACGAAAGGTTCAAAAGGCGTTGGGAATACTATCTAGATGGCGGTTCAGGGACTATGGAATCAGGCGCCTATGGTTTGTATCATTTCGAGCTTCAAAAGCCTTTGAACTAACGAAAGGGTTACTGTCCAGGCGGGACAATTCATAAGGTTTATGTTATACCTTAATTCACAGGCAAAAGCCTGAAAAGTATAACAGGAATCGTTTTATATGAAATTGACCGTAAATTGGTTGAAAGACCACCTGGACACAACCGCAAGCGTACAAGAAATTGTTGAGGCTTTAACCCAAATCGGGCTAGAAGTCGAGCATGTCGATAACCCGGCAGAGCGCTTAAAAGGTTTTGTGGTGGGGATGGTTGTCGAAGCCATCCCCCATCCCAATGCCGATCGCCTTCGCTTATGTCAGGTTGACGATGGCACAGGTCCGCTGGTTCAGGTTGTTTGCGGGGCGTCAAACGTACGCCAGGGTATGAAGGTCGCCTTTGCCCGCGTTGGAACAATGATTCCGGTGACAGGGCAACCCCTGAAAAAGGGAACGATCCGAAACGTTGATAGCTTTGGCATGCTATGTTCTGCCGAGGAATTGCTGCTGGATGAAAAATCGGAGGGGATCATCGATTTAAAAACGAACCTTGCCCCCGGGTCGGATCTTGCCCAAGCTTTGGATGGCCTGGATGATGTTGTGATCGAGCTCAGCATCACACCGAACCGAAGTGACTGTTTTTCCGTGCGTGGCGTTGCACGTGACTTGGCTGCCTATGGTTTGGGCACACTGAAAGATTTAACAGTACCAAAAATTATCGTGCAAAATCCCTGCCCTATTTCTGTGCAAATAACTGACCCAAATTGTCTTTATTTCACAGGGCGCATTATCGAGGGTGTTCAAAATGCGCAAAGCCCAGAATGGGTCCAGCGCCGTCTGGCCAGCGTTGGTCAACGAAGTTTGTCCGCGTTAATCGATGTCACGAATTATATCTGCCTTGACCTTGGTCGTCCAATGCATGTCTATGATGCGGATAAAATCCAGGGGGGGCTTGTTGTCCGATCAGCAAAAGCGGGCGAGGTTCTGGATGCATTGAATGGCGAACCCTATCAACTTCAGGATGGCATGACCGTTATTGCGGACGAATCTGGCCCCCTATCCCTTGGGGGTATAATGGGTGGCGTTGCGACAAGTTGCACCCCTAAAACAACTCGTGTCTTTCTTGAATCGGCATATTTTGACCCCATTCAGACTGCCAAAACTGGGCGCGCACTTCGGATCTTGAGTGAATCCCGCACACGATTTGAACGCGGCGTTGATCCAGCAGACGTCCAATTGGGGTTGGAAATCGCAACGCAATGGATTTTGGATTGGTGCGGTGGGGCACCAAGCCTGGCACAAGAAGCGGGCGATGCTTTTCTGTCAAAAAAGACAATTTCTTTGTCATTGGAAAAACTGCGGGGGATCAGCGGGGATCAATCTTTGACTTTGATTGATGCGGCCCCAATACTGCAGCGCCTTGGTTTTTCTGTCCTTGGCCAAACGGATCAACAAATCACAGTCGACGTCCCATCATGGCGCCATGATATCACCCTGGATGTTGACGTGGTGGAGGAAATCGTGCGCCTTCGGGGCTATGACAAAATCCAGGCAACGTCACTTCCCCTGAAACGGCCCCCGCTGGACAACGACCAATCTTACATACTGAAACAAACTTTGTGTCATCGTGGGTTGCAAGAAATTTATACGTGGTCCCTGATAGATCAGGAAACGGCCCAAAAATTTGGCGACAGCATAGAATTAGAAATGCCCCTGAACCAAGAAATGGCTGTGTTGCGCCCAAGCTTATTGCCGGGCCATTTAAAAGCCATCGCAGCCAATCAAAACAAAAGCCAAGTTAATGGGGCTTTTTTCGAATTGGCGCGTCAATTCAAACCAACGTCAACCGATTTTGCCGAGGAAGCCATGCTGAGTGGTGTGCGCAGCCTTCAAACAGGTCCGCGTCATTGGGCTCAGAATCCGCGCCCCGTTGACGTTTATGATGCCAAAGCCGATGTGGTGGCCATTCTGGATTTGGTTGGTATATCATCATATCAGGTTGTCGATTCTGCACCAGATTATTACCACCCGGGTCGCAAAGGTGCCATCAAACAGGGGCAACGAACGTTGGCTTATTTTGGTGAAATCCATCCAACCCTGGTCAAGGAATTTGAGATTGCGGGCCCCGTTGTCGCGTTTGAGGTTTTTATTAATACCCTGCCCAAGGAAATCAAACGAAAGCTGACCCCGCCAACCCTGTCCCCCTATCAACCGGTCACGCGTGATTTTGCGTTTATCGTTGATCGCGGCATGTCGGCAGATCAAATGATTCGAACAATCCAAAAAATTGATAAAACCCTGATTCAGGATATTGTGATTTTTGATGTCTATAGTGGGGATAAATTGCCCGATGGTAAAAAATCCATCGCGTTCCAGGTCCGCCTGCAGGCGTCGGACCGTACATTAAGCGATACCGATCTTCAGGTATTGAGCGACAGTGTTGTTAGGGAAATTGGACGCGCCTGCGGTGGTGTTTTAAGGGATTGAGGGGTTTTTTAGCCCCCCTTCCTTTTTTATACCAATTCGATCATGTGCGGTGGTGGCGGGGCCGTAAACGTTAATATTTCCCCTGTCCTGGACGTGATCGTAATTTGACGTGCATGTAGATGGAGGTTTTTCTTACCTTCGTCCCAGCTATCCTTTGTCCAGCCATATTTCATGTCGCCAATGATCGGATGCCCAATCGACAACAGGTGGACCCTTATTTGATGGGTTCGTCCTGTTTCTGGCCTTAGCTCCACCCAGCTGCTATCTTGGTCGACCATTCCCAAAACCTTGTAATTCGTTCTGGCTGGCTTTCCGTGATCATGGCTGACAACCATTCTTTCTTGACCCTGAAACGTTTCTTTACCAATGGGCACATCAATACAACCGCTGGTTGGTTTTGGAGTCCCACGCACAACCGCCCAATAAATTTTCTTAATTCGATTGAATTTAAAATCATTGGACAATTTGGATGCCATTTCCGCAGTTTTAGCAACGATCAAGACGCCACTTGTGTCCCGATCCAGGCGGTGAACTAATTTAAAAGGCTTTCCGCGACCATAAGCCTGCAGCAGACCATCCAAATGACGGTATGTCTTTGTACCCCCCTGGGTTGCCAGGCCATGCGGTTTGTTGAGCACACAGATATCGTCATCTTCCCACAGGATAAAAGCTTTTAGGGCTGCAATTTCTGCATCCGTATAAGAATCGGCCGCCGACAGGACTGCGTCCTCTATGGTAAGATCGAGGGTTTGGTTGATTTCAACGTTATCCTCTGCATTGACGCGGCTACTTGCTTTTGCTTTTTTCCCATTAAGCAAGATTTTTCCTTGGCGCAATGATTTTTCGATAAAGCCCTGTGTTAGATGAGGATACAAACGCCTCAACCACCGGTCAAGGCGCGGTTTATCGGAATATAGGGCGGTGTCTTCGGCATATGATGTAAGTTCTGTTGTCATGGCTCTGAATTGTTATGATGATTTGGTGATACGTTCAATTTCTTTATTAACCATAGTTTCCACAATGTCAGGCAAATTCTTATCAAGCCATTGTTTGATCATGGGGCGGGCGATTTCGGCGAACAAATGATCCACCGTAACAGATGAACTGGGCGGCACAGCAGATTCTTGTCGTTCGGCCTTTTTTGCAACCTCCGCCAACCGGGAAAAAGCCCCAGTAGAGGACGCAGGTTCCCTTTGAATCGGTTCTTGAGGCTTCTGAATTGGCGGCTGAGGGGGACGCGCCACCTCATAAGCTTCGGTCAGGCGAATAACCTCGCCCCTTTCAGGTTGCTGAATTTCGGGTCGATCAACCTCTGGTCGCCCAGGAGAGGGCATCGTTTCATCAACCACATATCGCCGAATGGAGGCTAAAATCTCCTCCATTGACATATCGTCATTTTGATCATCCCGTTGCGCCATCGTAAAATTCCTCTTAGTTTGTGCCAAGACTTATATATACCTAAAACCGTTCACTTGTCATCTGATAATGGGATTCAGGGTTAAAATAATCAACAGGTAATTTTAAGAATTGCGCATTTAATTGACCTGTGGTCGCCAATAAACGAAAACATTCCAGGAAATAGGTCTTTTCGGCCTCTACAAATTTCATTTGAGCCTCCAGCAATGCCGTTTGGGCATCCAAAACATCCAGCAGAATTTTTGTTCCAACGGCCATTTCTTGTTTTGTGCCCTCCAGGCTGATTTCAGATGCCTTCACCTGTTTTTGGTAATTCTCAATATTGCTTTTGGCCGCTTGGAATTTTTGCCATGATTGGGTGATTTGTTCTCTGGTTGTGTTCCTTGCCTTTTCAATGGCGATACGTTTTTGAACGGAAACTTCATGCGCCTGTCTTTTCTGGGATCGAATCGCCCCCCCTTCATACAAAGGAACGCTGACTTTTAACACGATGCTATTGTTTGTGTTGTAATTATTTGATCGCGTGACTGGGCCATTAATATTGTTATAATCGTTATGGGACAGAGATTCCTGACGTGCAGAGGAGGCCTCAAAATCAACCTGCGGGAATAATCCGCCAGCCACCTTGTCAATTTCTGCCTTTGCTGCAAGATGTTCAAATTGCGCAGCTATGACAGCTGGGTTTTGCTCCAATCCCAATTGAATTGCATTTTCCAGAATCATGGGCAAATTCTTTGGAAGATCTGGTTTTGTTAAATCCGACGATGCCTGAATGGACGTCAGACGCATAAACGTTGCCTTGGCCCCCTCAAGCTCCGCGCGTGTTGTTTGCAATTGGGCGGTAATATCGGCCAATTTTGCTTCGGCATTGGCGACCTGAGTCATTGTTTCTTCGCCAATTTTCAGCTTTTCTTCGGCTGCCTCTAGGTTCTTTTTATTGGCTTGTTCAGCGGCCTCCAATAATTTTATTTTTGTTTGCAAAGACAACAGATCCAAGAATGCAGCGACAGAACCCAATAATGTTTCTTGTTCCGCCGCCCTAACGGATGCCCACGCTGCCCGGATACCCTTGTCAGCGCCCTCTGTGGCAGCCACTGTTGCCCCACCATTAAACAGATTTTGACTGAATGTAATCCCCCCTGCGCGGGTGTTTGCTGTGGATTCAGATGATGTTTGGAATGATTCTGTGTTTTTAGCATCGCCTGAATTGATCGTTTGGGACCCAGTCACACTTGCATCAAGCCTTACCTTTGGACGCCAGCCCGCAGCTGCCTGCACATATTGTTCGTGCCCGGCCAAAACACTTTGACGCTTTTCTAAAAGATCCTGGTTGTTTTTATAGGCCCCAGACATCGCATCCTGAATGGTCAAACCCTTGGCAGCGGGGACAGTTGGGATGCTGGCAAAAACATCAGAGGCAGAAAACGCCAAAATAGCCGATAGCGATAAGGCCGACGAATATAAAAAGCAGGCGGTTTTTATCATGGGGGCATTCCTTTGCGGTTTACGTTTATGATTTAATGAAAATTAGAAACAATATTAACATATTTTCAATGTTTTGAATGACTTATTCACCAAGCATCCCAAGGCAAATTGCCAATGAACTAATGGCGGCCGTTTCAGAGCGCAGAATCCGCGGCCCCAATGTTATGGGATGAATGTTCTGGGATCTGGATAGCAAATCCTTTTCTGCGGGCGAAAACCCACCCTCTGGCCCAATTATAAAGCCACAAGCTGTTGGTTTTATTTTTTGCAAAGCGGAAACAAGGGGCTGCGCGTCGCTTCGCTCGAACGCCACAAACCAACAAATGTCATTTGGCAGGGCGCGGATAAAATCATCTAATCGCCGCCCCGGCAATACCGTTGGCACATCAAGACGTTCACATTGTTGCGTGGCTTCCAGTGCATTTTTATAAAGTTTTTCTTCGTTGGCTTTATGCGTATTGCAACGGTCCGCAATCAGCGGCTGCAGGTGAGTCACCCCCAATTCTGTTGCTTTTTCAATCATGAACATCAGGGGATCATGCTTTATAATGCTGAATGCCAACCACAGGGGGGCGGTCGGCTTAGGGACGCGCACTTGGGTTTTCAGCTCAACGATGACTTGTTTTTTGTGTCCTTCGGTGATTTCGGCTGACCATTCTCCATCCCGTTCATTGAACATATGAATGGCATCCCCCTTCTGAAATCGCAATACACGGGCAATATAATGGCTTTGCTCAACAGATAAAAGGATTTGTTCCCTGGCAAACAGGGATGCATTCAGATAGAGTCGGGTCATATAGTCCATTTTGGTACGAGGTCTCTGTTATGGTTATATCTAAAATTCGTCCACTGATCCACCTTTGTCGATTGGATAAACCAATCGGGATTTGGCTTTTAATGATTCCGTGTTGGTGGGGGGTGGCCTTGGTGTTCCAACTGATGACAGCGCCATTCTTTGGGTATTTATTGTTATTCTTTGTTGGGTCCATTTGTATGCGGAGCGCCGGATGCATTTCCAATGATATTGCGGACCGAAACTATGATCGCGATGTACAGCGTACGGCATTGCGACCCTTGGCTGCTGAAACAATTACTGTGACCACTGCTATAATCGTGTTCATTTTTTTCTGCCTGAGTGGATTGTTGGCCTTTGCGGCCCTGTCACAAACGGCCCAGATAATATCCTTGGTTGCGTTTGTGATGCTGCTTTTTTATCCCTATGCAAAACGGGTGACATATTGGCCGCAGCTTGTATTGGGCCTTGCCTTTAATAGCGGCGTTATTGTTGCCTGGGGTGTTGACGCGACCCCGTCTTTGCTTTTTCCGGTTATTGTTTTTTATACAATTGGGATTTTATGGACGTTGGCCTACGATACCATTTACGCTTTTCAGGATGTGACGGATGATATCAGGATTGGCATCAAATCAACGGCCGTATTGTTCAAGGATTCCCCCAAAAAGCTTCCTGCATTATGTTATGGCGGGATGATTTTGTTACTGGTGACAAGCGGAATTTTGTTCCAGTATTCAGCCAGCTATTTTGTGATTGTCAGTATCCTTGCCTGTGTTTCCGGCTATATCTTAGGGCGATGGACCCCAGAAGACCAGGAAAGCTGCCTAGGAACTTTCAAAACCAATCAGATACTTGGTTGGTTGATTTTTCTAGCCCTTTTGATAAGGTGATCTCATCCTCGGGGCTAATCAAAATCTCCAAGGATGATGGGGGTAGAATCACCAAAAGGCTTAGCGTTGTGCTTCTTCGCAATAAACGCGTTCACGTTTTTCGTGACGTTCCTGGGCTTCGATGCTTAGGGTGGCTATCGGTCGTGCGTCAAGTCTTTTTAAACCAATAGGCTCGCCTGTTTCTTCGCAATATCCGTACGTTCCATCGTCAATTCGGCGAAGGGCTTCGTTGATCTTATTGATTAATTTGCGTTCTCTATCGCGAGTCCTAAGTTCTATAGCGCGATTCATTTCATTGCAGGCAAGATCGATAACGTCAGCTTCGTTATTGCTTGCGTCTTGCATCTGGTTTACTGTTTCACCAAATTCTCGCAAAAGCTGATCGCGCCAGCTAAGAAGTTTTGATCGGAAATAGTCGAGTTGAGTTGAGCTCATAAATTGTTCTTCATGATTGAGAACATCCTGTCTATCTTGCAAATTCAGCGCCATGCACGTTTTTACTCCTCGTTATCATCTGTATCTCATTAATTTTAACTAAATATTTTTAAAAAATTCAATCTATCTTTGTGAAAAAATCACGATAAAAAATTTTATTACAAAAAAAAGCAAAAATATAGAACTTTATTCTAATGGGAGGGGCGGTGGACTGAGATTTATACTCAAAATGAGTGGAAATATTGGAATTGAGCAAATTACCAGCTACGTATTTTTCCTGTGTCCACGTGGACAAAACTGTCATAGCGACCAACGCCACCAGCCATCAACGAAAGGGCTGCCTTTTGAATTTGCTTCAGGCTTCTGCCTTCTACGAAAATATCAGCCGCCCTGCCGATCGTGTGCTGACTTTTGCTGGCAACCCCGTGCGTTCTCAGCCTCAATAAAGCATTTGTTTCGGGACTTCTATAGCCAGAAATCAAATGAAAGGGTTTATCTGTTCCCATAGTTTTTGATAAATTGTGGAGGAACAAGATAAGATTAGGATCTATTGGAATAGATTTATTATTGCGGTGATCACGAAACAATCGATTGATCGATCGCAATGCCTGTGGATCGAAACGTCCATTTGCCCAAAACACACATCGTTTTAACGATTCACCGGTATGCGTATTATAAAAACTAAGCGCCCGATCAGATCGCAACGTCTTGCTTAGAAAAGGCACGGCCGATGCTGACTTAATGAGTGGCAAAAACGATGCGCCAATCATCCCCAGGAAACAACGCCGAACAAGATTTGGATTCGTTTTATTTGTCTGCAAATTTTTATGACACAGATTATTAATAAACTGTTAATAGATTAGTCACTATGGATCCACTTTGCAAGAAATTCGAATGCACTGCGATGGATGCTTTTGGCAATTCTAATACCATTTTCATAAATGATTAGTGAGTTTCCTGGATGGCCACGCTTCACTTCGTCGGCTCGCCATGATGATGTCATTGCGCGAAGGGCGCGCGGCCCGCCGCCGGACAAAGCAACCCAGAAATCGACCCGAACTCATGCAGATTTATTGAAAACGGTTTAATGAGGAAACCTCAATCGTTCAGAAGCATCTGGAACCTCTATGCCTGGAAATTCAGAAAATGAGGCATATTGACCAAAAAACGAAGGGTTTATTTCTTTCGCCCGATTAAAAAGACTATTGACCTCCTCATCCATCTTCTTTTTTTCCTCGACATCCATTGTTTTTTCTTTGATAAAAATTCTATCTAATGTTTTCATTAGATTAATATTGTCGATATTCCCCTCATTAAACTCAATAGCTTTTTTATTTTGTTTGCTCGCTAACATTGATTGGGCAATACGATAATACAGCTCTGAACGTTCTATTCGACACATTAGAGCCTCTTCTGGACAATCTTCAATGGATTTAACAAGCTCATCGAGCAATTCTTTGGAGCGAGAAAATTCTTGATTGTTTGAGCGTGCTGCAGCAGCATATCCAAATAACAAAACAGTTTTCATTGCGACATCAGCAACACGTAAATCTCTTTCGTTTATCGCTGATTTTACTTTTGGCTCAACGTGATCATTCAGTAAATTAAACATTATCGTTTCGAGTTTCTTGTGCTTTTCTGATCTTTTGAACAATGCATCCGGGGAAAAATCTTCATCGTTAGCAAAAATACGGCATAGCTGTGCAAGATGGAGCCGTCTGTCAAAATCCTCTGGATCGGGATCTAATTTTATATAATTTTCAAGGTATTCTATGCCCTTCTCAGGCACATCAACTGATAACATCAGCAGGCGGTACACTATTTCTTTGTCAGGGCCTAACAATTTTTTTGCCTTCAAAGCAATAGCATGAGCAGCTTTATCTCTCCCCAATTCGTGCAATAAAAAAATACATCGTAGATATGGATCATGGGTATTTAGATTAATAGCCTCTCTTAATCTAAGGACGCATTTTTGTAATTCAAGACTCCCTTGAAGATCTCCCATATCTTCCAGGTCCAGAGCCCTGTCGAAATGACTATTTGACAATGCAAGCATAAAGTGTGCCTTTTCCGGGGTAGGGTCTCCGCTCCTGAGCAGGGTCTCAATTTTCAGTCGTTTTGCAAAGTCAACAATCATGCTTAATTGGTCAGCAAAAGCTAAGCCTTTGACAAGGCTATAGAGGCTTGATATTTCTGCGTCCTTATGAACAGATTCCATGAGATCACCCATGCAAAGAGAAGCTTTTTCTTCTGTTCCCCCTGAACACATGTACACTTTTATGGATTTTGCAATTTCGGAACCCTGCTTATCATTAATTTCTTTGCGTTCCTTGATAATATTCTGAATCCTTTGACTGATCTCTATATCTGGAGTGATGCAATCATCATCACTAAAGATCCTGCTGTGTTTTTTTTGTGCACCCTGCTCGCTCTGTGTATCCGCAGAAAAAGCAGAAGAATGAACACCATCCTGGGCAACGAGAAACAGAGTCAAAATGGATTTATGTAGCAAAAAAGATTTTATGTGCAATTGCAGGACCTTCAATTTTCTGTATATTGTATTACGTATATAATGTATCTTGAATAGAAAAACAATAGAAACATCGATCAGCAATTTTACTTTGAAAAAACTCTTATTTTCGGCCTTTAAAGGCCATAAAAAACGCACAATCCGATAAACTGAGGGCAATCATCCATCTTGGGTCTAGCTTGAATTCTTTCAAAATGAGAATTGCTAAAATTTTCATACATCCTTGCATTTTGGTCTTTCTTTTGCTCAACTGAAAACTGAGCAGATTTTTGGACAAGGAACCACAATGCTATCTGTTATTATTTTGGCCGCAGGTCAAAGCAAAAGGATGAAATCATCCCTGTCAAAGGTTTTGCACCCCCTGGGTGGGTTGCCCATGATCCAGCATGTTTTTAATGCTGTTTTGGGGCTGGATCCCCGCCAAGTGATTGCGGTTATATCCCCCAGCCTGCAACATCATCCGTTTTTGGGCGCCGTCACAACCGTGATTCAGGATCAGCCATTGGGCACGGGGCATGCGGTTCAATGCGCGGTTGATTCGATTGAGGACCAATCAAGGGATGTTTTGATTTTATGCGGGGATACGCCCTTAATTCGTCCGGAAACGTTAAAACACCTGATGGAGATCGATGCTGATTTGGCATTGGTTGCAATGCCATTAGATACAGCCGAAAGGCGTGCCCAACCCTATGGACGTATTCTGCTGGATGATAAGGGTGTTCCTTTGGGAATCGTGGAATACAAAGATGCAACCGACCAGATGCGTGAATCGCCCCTTGCGAATGCGGGGGTTTATAAAGTTAAAGCATCCTTGTTGCGGGAAATTCTGCCCCAGCTAAACAATAAAAATACAACCGGGGAATATTATCTAACGGACATGGTCGGTTTATTTTATGAACGCGGTCATTCCGTTAAGTTGATCCAGGCTGATGAAGAAGAATTTCTGGGCATCAACACGCGCGCTGAATTAGCCCGGGCGGAATCGATCCTGCAACATCGGTGGCGGGCAAATGCGATGGAAAACGGGGTGACCCTTGTGCAGCCGGAAACGATTTTTTTCGCCCATGACACCCATGTGGAGAAAGATTGCCGCATTGGACCCTTTGTGACGTTTGGCCCCGGGGTAAAATTGCACGAAAATGTCACCGTTATGTCCTTTTGTCACCTGGAGCATACCGTCGCAGAATCCGGCGTGACCATTGGGCCATTTGCACATACGCGCGGGAATTCTGTATTTTTGGCAGAATCCAGCATTGGTAACTTTGTCGAGGTCAAGGGATCGGTTATTGGCAAAAAGTCCAAGGCCAAGCATTTATCCTATATTGGTGACAGCGACATTGGGGATTCGGTCAACATTGGTGCTGGGACCATCACGTGCAATTATGATGGGTATAAAAAATCCAGAACCATCATTGGCGCGGGATCCTTTATCGGGGCCAATTCAACGTTGATCGCACCCATCAAAATCGGAGAAGGGGTCATTGTAGCCGCCGGTAGCACCGTGACAAAGGATGTGCCCGACGGATCGTTGGCCATTGCCCGCCCCCCTCAAGCGGTAAAGGTGGGCTGGGCAAGGACGTTTCATGACAAAAACAGATGTTGATTTATTCTTTAAACAGGATTATCTGCCCAGTATTTTTCATGTTCTGCTTCTTTTTCTTTCACCATGTGTTCTGCATATTTGCCGAGCCAACTAAATCCTTTATAGGCAACACCAAAAGCCAGTATCCCGCTGGCATAAAAAGCACGGTTTTCTTCTGTTGGAGCAATAGCATTGCCAACCGCACACCCTGCTACAGCAACGCCTGAGCCTAGGCTTAGAACGTTAAATACCTTGTGTCCCACAAAGCAACTGTATGTTGAAAAGCAATTGTAATATTTCAAAAAAGCGCTATCGGAGATAACCAAGTGGGGATGGGGCGATGTCGGATCCAGAGAACGCTTGCGTGGTTCTTTTTCGATCTCCATGTCTGCGTCTATTTCTATCCCTAACTCCGGGGCTGACGAGTTCTTCGGCGATTCCTCCGATGATTCCTGTGCGATGTCGCCAGGGTGCGTTTCCAGGGAACCTCGCCTTTGGTCCAGGTCCAAATCCTCTGTATCAAGTTTGATTTCGACCAGTTCTGTTGATGGATACGCCCGGATAGAAGGGATGCGCCTTAACGTTGGTGGCGTTCCTGTTTCCAATGTGATGGATTCATTCGATATTTGATCGGTGTTTGCGGCCTGCGCTGTCAAGACAGACCCTGCGCAATAAAAAATTGCCAACAAATTTCTCATAATTCATATCCTTGATAAAATTTTGATTCTATAATTGATTAAATCATATCAAGGTTAATTTTTTATTAAAAAAACAAAGTATTTATACTTATTCTTCTTGTGGTAATTTCATCCATCCTGGTACAAATGGAATGAGTCGATTCTGACCGGCCGTCAATACTGGTAATGTCTGTCGAATAGTAGCCAACCGAAGCAGGGCCAACCCATAATCAGCCGTGGCACTACGCATTTCACCAACCGGATCATCGCCCAAAAATACCGGTATCCCAGGGGGTGGCGCTTCGCCATCGATCTTGACTGGCAGCAGACGTTTTCGAACCAGCCCCCGATAGCGTGTGCGAGCGGTTAATTCCTGCCCCAGATAACACCCCTTGTCCCAATCGATCGCCCCCAATTCATCAAAGCCACATTCCAGGATAATCCCTTTTTCAATGGGAATGTCGCGGCTGCCGTCGGGGATGCCCAGAGCCAGGCGATGGGAATCATAAGCCTCCAGGGGAGCCAACGGAAAGGGTGGAATTTCATGGGCTGGCAGATAAATCCGCGTCCCCATTTCAGGTAACCGTGGATCTGTGATGCCATGGCTGTAGCCGCCCCACCCGACATAAACCGCATAGTCTTGGCTTGCATCAAACAGCTGTACATCACACCGAAGCCTATATAAAGACAGACGCTTTATCAGATCGCTTGCCCTGTCCCGTTCACAATCAATCCACCAGTCTCCGTCCCGTTCAAAAATAAACAGATCATGCAGAAACTTCCCCTGCGGCGTTAATAATGCCGCATAGACCAGGCATTCCGGACCCGCTTTTGTGACATCGTTCGTTACAAGTCCCTGCAGAAAGGCGACCTTATCAGATCCACTCAACTGAATAACGGCGCGATGGGATAGGGCAGCAAACAAAGGAACCATCCTATGACTCCCTAGAATAGGAATAGGCTATTAATGCCAACAGATCATCCCGAATGGAACAATCAGGCATTTTTAAAAGCGATTCTTTTGCCTTTTGTGCAAAATCACGGGCGATACCCCGGCAGTCATCCAAAATACCCTGTTCATGCAACAAACCCATGGCTTGCAAGAAATCCCCCTGGTTCCTTGAATCCGCTGTAAAACAGTCTTGCCAAAACTGGGGGTTCCTGTTTCCCTGAACAGCAAGAATCACGGGTATCGTTACTTTTCCTTCGAAAAAATCATTCCCTTTTTCTTTGTCGGCCCCACCCTGGCTTACTGTATAATCCAACACATCATCCATAACCTGAAATGCCATACCCAGGTTGTGCCCAAATTTGTATAAATCATCCTCTAGATCCTTTGGCATGGGGGCAATCATCCCACCAACCTTACAGGCCGCGGCAAATAATGCGGCTGTCTTGGATGCAATCACATCCCTATACATATCAATTGTCAGGTTCAGATCGTGCGAAACAACAAGCTGCAAAACCTCTCCACTGGCGATTTGGGCGGCCGCCGCCGACAATTCCCCCAAAACCTCAAGGTTCCCGCACCCAACCATCAATTGAAAGGATCGTGAAAATAAAAAATCTCCCACCAAAACGCTGCCCGTGTTTCCCCAAAGCGTGTTGGCCGTTTGCAGGCCCCTGCGCAAATCAGCGCCATCAACCACATCATCATGTAACAATGTTGCCGTATGGATTAATTCAACCGCCGCCGCCAAATGCATGCTAAAATCGGGGGTGCCACCGGACGGTTCGGCAAACAAGCGATTGCACGCAAGGGTTAACAAAGGGCGAATACGTTTACCGCCCGCCCAAATCAAATGATTAGCGATTTGACCAATAAGAGGAACGGCACTATCCAGGCTTTTTACGATCAATTGGTTGACGTGATGCATTTCTGGCTGCAAAACAGTTTGTAACCGTGATATTGGTATATCAAAAGAAGGATTCATGGTCATTCCGTGCACAAAAGCAAAAAAAACTGGGTCAATGCTAAGACTTTAATCCATACCAAAGATGAATGGAACTATTGAAATTTTATGAATAACAATACAATGAACCCGCATCAGCCAGAGGCTGACTTTTCTGAAGATTTCTTGCTTGGAGGACGCGTCTTTATTCGCCAACCCCGACAAGGATACAGGGTCGCCATTGATCCCATTTTTCTGGCGGCATCAATCCAGGCGGAACCTGGCGAGACCGTCCTGGACATTGGTGCGGGTGTTGGCGCCGCGTCAATATGCCTTGCGATGCGGATCCCCAATATAAAGGTTATCGGCGTCGAGCTGCAGCGGGATTACGTTCGTTTTGCCGCCGATAATATCCTGGCGAATAAATTACGTGACCGTGTTGAGATTCTGCGGGGTGATTTATTGCGGCCCCCGCCCCGCTTGGCGGCAGGAACATTTAGTCATGTGATGACAAACCCGCCGTACCTAGAGGTATCAAGAAACAATATTTCTCCCCATGATAACAAAGCGACATCCAATACCGAAGGCGAAGCCGATTTGGATCAATGGGCGCGATTTTGTTTGCTGATGGTTCGCCCAAAGGGCAGCGTTACCTTTATTCACCGATCCGACCGATTGGATCAGATTTTGTCTTTTTTTTCTGGAAAGCTGGGCAATATTCGAATCTATCCCCTGTGGCCCGGGAAAAACAAACCAGCAAAACGCGTGTTAATCCGGGGCACAAAAAATACGCATGGGGCCCTGCGCCTTTGCCCAGGGATGATTCTTCATGCAGAGGATGGGTCCTATACTGCCGAAGCCGAAGCCATTTTGCGCCAAGGACAAGGGGTGATGATTTAAGCCTTATGCCAAAATACCGAAAAAAGATCATGCCAAAAGTTGCAAACATCTGTTGCGATTCGTTCGTGGACCATGGGCTTGTTTGTTTCACCGGAGGAATCGCGCAAAAAATTCAAAAGGGCTGTGCTGACATCCTTTTCAAATTCCTTTGCAAGCAAGTGTCCCATTCCATAAATCACAACTCTTTTTGCATTGGGGGCTTTATGCGCAAAAACACGGGCATGCTTTAGGGGAATGTACGGATCTCTGGATCCATGAATAATAAGAATCGGGCAGTGTATATTTTCGCTATGCACATAAAAGGGCCCCTTCCTAAGGGCGAACATATGATTATGGGAAACACTCAAATCTCCATCATGATTGACATGTCGAGAAACTGTTTCCATGACCCCCTTCCATTCCAATGGATCAAAGTGGGCCTTATTGCCGCTAGAAATCTTCATCAATCGAACATATTTACGAAGCCAAAGATCATGATTCTTGGGGTCTGTTGAATTGAGAGCCTTTACATGTCTTACAGCCGAGGTATTAGGCCCCGGAAGAGGCAGCCAATCCGTTTTGTCCATAAACACAGCTAAAACAAGGCCCACAAAATTAAATGTCGACGAAAGAAGAATGAGTGTTTTCACGCGCTCCGGAAAACGAAGTGCCATTAACTGAGAAACACAACCACCCATGGATGTTCCAACAATATGAGCGTTGTTAACACCATAAGCATCCAACACATGCGTTGCGTCTACTGCCAAATCAATAAGACGATAGGGGTGTTTCTTGTAATCAATAGCACCAGACAACCCGGTATCCCGTTGATCATACCTAATCACATGATGTCCATTGGCGGCCAAATATTTACACAATGTAACAGGCCACATGACACCGCTTGACCCGAATCCATTCATCAATAAAACAGTTGGGTTGGATGCATCCCCAAAATCTTCTGTCCAAAGGGAAATCTCCCCATTTTGCACAAATTTTTCTGCCATTTGTTTTTTCGTAACTTGTATGATTTACTAGTATCATAATTCCAAAGTGGTAAAAGAATGGTTAAGATCATCACAAAAAGTTTTACGCATTTATTCTCGTTGGGTGCGCTGATTGAATATGATCAAGGATCTAGGATATTTTTCTACACAATCAATAGATCTGGTTGTGTTTCCTGGATGGCCACGCCGCCTTCGTCGGCTCGCCATGACGTCATGGCGAGGAGGGCAAGGCCCGACGTGGCCATCCAGGAAGCTATTTTGCTCTTCGTTGACCATCCTGCGAAATATTGTAGAGATTCCCGTGCGAGCCAAGAGAATGACGACGAAGTTTTTCCGTGGGCAATGATCGAAAAGAGGAATTCATGACACACAAAATTCGGTCGTACCTCATGATGTCGTCCAATCCACATAACAACAAAAGCCTGTGGGCGATTGGGTGGATGAGCTTTTTCTGCAGCACAGCGACCGTTATGGTATTTACCTTGCTGCCAATTTTCCTGACGGATGTTCTTGGGGCCTCCAAAACCAAAATCGGCTTTATCGAGGGGGTATCCCTTTTCCTCGCTTTCGTAACGAAAGTTTTTTCGGGTGTCCTAAGCGATTATTGGCGGTCACGCAAACCCATTATGATGGTTGGAACATTCTTTAGCATCGTTATCAAAATCATGTTCGCCCTGGCAACAAGCATGACCTGGATTTTTGCGGCGCGTTCCCTGGATCGCATTATCAAAGGGATTCGAACGGCCCCCACGGATGCGTTGATCGCCGATCTTTCCCAAAAAAACAAAGAAGGGTCAAGTTACGGCATTCGATACAGTCTGTATATGTTTGGGTCTGTGTTTGGTGGGATTATTGCCGCCGGATTGATGCGGGTAACCGACCATAATTATCGCCTCATTTTTTGGGCATCTATTATTCCGGCAACGCTAGCCTTTGTTATTTTGATTTTTTTTGTGACGCCGGCCGTTGAACCCCGCCAGCCAGCCAAGAAAAAAGATTGGAATTTGGCGGATATCAAATTTTTACCGCCCATCTTTTGGCAGCTGTTAATTGTTACATTTTTATTGATGATGGCACGATTTAGCGAATCTTTTTTAACGCTCAGGGCAAAAGATCATGGCTGGTCAGTTGCCGTGCTTCCGCTGATGATGGTGGCTTATGAATTGGTCCATGCAAGCGCCGCATTGCCGATCGGAAAGCTTGCCGACCGCTGGAACCGACACAAGCTGCTTTTGGCCGGAATTTTGGTCTTGGCCGTGACAAACTGCGTTATTTTGTTTAGCCAAACCTCCATGGGAATTTTGTGGGGGATGATCCTGGCAGGCTTGCATATGGGAATGACCCAGGGGTTGATATCGGCATTAATCGCTGAATCCACATTGCCAAACCTCAGGGGGACAGCATTTGCCCTGTATTATTTAACCTGCGGTACGGCCGTATTTATCGGAAACATCGTTGCCGGTCAATTGTCCGATTGGTGTGATGGCGGTGCCTTTTGGGGGGGGTTGGTTTTTGCACTCTTGTCTGCCGCGTATTTGATATTTGTATTACTGAGCCCAGAATATAAAGCAAAAATTATTTCCCAAAGTTAATCAATAATTAGTTGAGTAGAGGAAGCCAATCACTCAAGCTTCCCCCCTCCTCAGAACCGGACTTGCCCAATTAAGGCATCCGGCTCCCGATTCAATAATGGGCCATAACACCTCTGTCGGTCTTACCCAGAATCGATACCGTCTTAT